>DATLZP010000307.1:0-21193 GCA_035573935.1 Actinomycetota bacterium | reverse complement strand
CGTCGGTGTGGCCAGGCGGGCCGCCGGATAGGATGGCGGTGGTGGCCCGAGGAGCCCCGAGGAGGTCCCGATGAGCGTGAAGGTCGGCATCAACGGGTTCGGTCGGATCGGTCGGAACTTCTTCCGGGCGGCGAAGGCCCGCCGGGCCGACCTCGACATCGTGGCGGTGAACGACATCACCGACGCCCCGACCCTGGCCCATCTCCTGAAGTACGACTCCGTGCTGGGCACGCTGGACGCCGACATCAAGGTGAGCGACGAGGGCATCACGGTCGACGGGGACGCGTTCAGGGTGCTGGCGGAGCGGGACCCGGCGGCGCTGCCCTGGGGCGACCTGGGGGTGGACGTGGTCGTGGAGTCCACGGGGCTCTTCACCGACCGGGAGAAGGCCGAGCAGCACCTCCGGGCCGGGGCCCGGAAGGTCGTGATCAGCGCCCCGGCCAAGGGGGAGGACGTCACGATCGTCCTGGGGGTGAACGAGGACGCCTACGATCCCGCGAAGCACCACGTGATCTCGAACGCCTCCTGCACGACGAACTGCGTGGTGCCGATGGCGAAGGTCCTCCAGGACGCGTTCGGGATCGAGCGGGGCTTCATGACCACGATCCACGCCTACACGAACGACCAGCGGATCCTGGACCTGCCGCACAAGGACCTCCGCCGGGCCCGGGCCGCCGCGATCAACATCATCCCCACGACGACCGGGGCGGCGAAGGCCTCCTCGCTCGCCATCCCGGAGCTCAAGGGGCGGCTGGACGGCGTCTCGATGCGGGTGCCGGTCCCCGACGGCTCGGTGACCGACCTGGTGTGCGTGCTGGGCCGCGACGCCTCGGTGGACGAGGTGAACGAGGCGTTCCGGGAGGCCTCTCAGGCCGAGCGGCTCCGGGGGCGGCTCGTCTACACCGAGGACCCCATCGTCTCCACCGACATCGTGGGGAGCCCGGCGTCCTGCACGTTCGACGCGCTCTCCACGATGGCCATCGGCAACCTGGTGAAGGTCGTGGGCTGGTACGACAACGAGTGGGGGTACTCGAACCGGCTCGTCGAGCTGGTCGAGCTGGTCGCCCGCGACCTGTGAGCCTCCCCACGCTCGACGACCTGGGGGAGGTCGCCGGGTCGAGGGTCCTGGTCCGGGCCGACCTCAACGTCCCCCTCGACGGCGCTCGGGTGGGGGACGACTTCCGGATCCGGGCCACGCTCCCCACCCTCCGGGAGCTCCTGGAGCGGGGGACGGCGGTCGTCGCCGCCTCCCACCTCGGCCGGCCGAAGGGCGCGGTCCGGGAGGAGCTCCGGATGGGGCCGGTGGCGGCGCGCCTGGGGGAGCTCCTGGAGCGGGAGGTCGGCTACCACCCGGCCCGGGGGTGCCTGGACGACGAGGCCCGGGCCCGCGTCGGACGCCTGGCCCCCGGCGAGGTCTTCCTCCTGGAGAACCTCCGCTTCGACCCCGGGGAGGAGGCCAACGACGAGGGGTTCGCCGCCGCCCTGGCGGCGCTGGCCGACGCCTACGTGGACGACGCCTTCGGCGCCGTCCACCGGGCGCACGCCTCGGTGGACGCCCTCCCTCGCCGGTTCCGGGCGGAGGGGAGGCCGGCCGCCGCCGGCCGCCTCCTCCAGCGGGAGGTCGAGGTCCTGGGCCGGCTCCGGGAGGCCCCGGACCGCCCCTACGTGGCCATCCTCGGGGGGGCCAAGGTCTCCGACAAGCTGGCCACGATCGGGGCGCTCGCCGAACGGGTGGACGCGCTCCTGATCGGCGGGGCGATGGCCTTCACGTTCCTGGCGGCGGAGGGGGCGGAGGTCGGCCGGACGCTCGTCGAGCCGGACCGCTTCGAGGACGTGCGGGAGGCCCGCCGGCGGGCCGAGGAGCGGGGGGTCCTGATCGAGCTCCCGGTGGACGCCGTGGCCGCCCCCGAGGCCTCGGGGGAGACCCGGTGGCGGACCGTCCCGGCCCGGGAGATCCCCCGGGACCTCATGGCGCTGGACGTCGGGCCCCGCACCGTGGAGGAGTTCGCCCGGATCGTGGCCGACGCCCGGACCGTCCTGTGGAACGGCCCGATGGGGGTGTTCGAGCTGGAGCCCTTCTCGGCGGGCACCCGGGGCCTGGCCACCGCGATCGCCGGCGCGCCGGCGTTCAGCGTGGCCGGGGGCGGCGACACGCTGGCCGCGATCGCCCGGGCCGGGCTGGCCGACGCGTTCGACCACCTCTCCACGGGCGGCGGGGCCTCGCTCGAGTTCCTGGAAGGTCGGGAGCTACCCGGGATCCGGGCCCTGGAGGGGTAGATGGGGGAACGGCGGGCGATCATCGCGGCCAACTGGAAGATGCACAAGACGCACCTGGAGGCGATCCGGGACGTCCAGAAGCTCTCCTACCTGCTGGACCGGGAGGACGCGGAGCGGGTGGAGGTCGTGATCTGCCCGCCGTTCACCGCGCTCCGGGCGGTCCAGACCCTGATCGAGAGCGATCGGCTGCCCTACGCGCTCGGGGCGCAGAACGTCCACCCCGAGCCCCAGGGCCCCTACACCGGCGAGGTCTCCGCCCCCATGCTCGAGGCCCTCAAGGTCCGGTACGTGATCGTGGGTCACTCCGAGCGGCGCCAGGGGTTCGGGGAGGACGACGCGCTCGTGGCTCGGAAGGTCCGGGCGGTGCTGGCCCACGGGATGGCCCCCATCCTCTGCGTCGGCGAGACGCTCGAGGAGCGCGACCTCGGGGCCACGGACGATCGGGTCCGCGACCAGGTCCGGGCGGCGCTCGGGGGGCTGGGGCGGGAGGACCTGACCCGGGTGGTGATCGCCTACGAGCCCATCTGGGCCATCGGCACCGGCCGCAACGCCGAGCCGGCGGACGCGGGCCAGGTCGTCGCCGTGATCCGGGCCACGCTGGCCGAGCTCTCCTCCGAGGAGGTGGCGCGGGCCGTGCGGGTCCAGTACGGGGGGAGCGTGAAGGCCGGGAACATCCGGGACTTCATGGCCCACCCGGAGATCGACGGGGCCCTGGTGGGGGGAGCCAGCCTGGACCCGGAGGAGTTCGCCCTGATCGTGAAGCACCGGTGAGGGGGTGAGGCCGGCGGCCACCCGGTGGCCGCACCGGCGGGTGGCCCCCTCCCCGGCGGGTGGCCCCTCCCCGGCGCGGGGGACTAAGATTCGACCGTCCTCGGAGAGGGAGGAGCCGATGGCGCAGATCGGCACCGAGCCGGTGGTGACCGGTGCCCCCGCCGCCGCGGGCGGAGAGCCCACGGCATCGATCGTCGGCCGCAGCCCCTGGGAGCTCTTCTGGCGCCGGTTCCGGCGGGACCGGTTCGCGATGGCCGGCATCGTCATCGTGCTGCTGATGGTGGCGCTCGCCCTGGTGGCGCCGCTGATCGGGAGCGACGTCGTCCACCACGGGCCGAACGACGTGGACCAGCGGGCCACGCTCGACGAGTTCGGGCTGCCCAAGGGACCCAACGCCCAGTACTGGTTCGGCGCCGACACGGCCGGCCGGGACCTCTTCGTCCGCGTCCTGTACGGGGCCCGGACCTCGCTCTTCGTCGCGATCGTGGCGACCGGGATCTCCGTGGGGATCGGCGTGCTGGCCGGGCTGGCCGCCGGCTTCTACCGGGGGAAGATCGACACCCTGATCTCCCGGGCCATCGACGTCGTGCTGTCGCTCCCCGTCCTGCTCCTCGCCCTGGGCCTGGCGGCGGCGTGCGGCGCGCCGAAGCAGGGGTGCCTGGGGGGGCTGGTCCGACCGGGCCTCCTCCTCGTCTCGTACATCATCGGGCTGTTCAGCTGGCCGTACATCGCCCGGATCGTCCGGGGCCAGGTGCTCTCGATCCGGGAGAAGGAGTTCGTGGAGGCGGCCCGGGCGCTGGGGGCGAGCGACGTCCGGATCATGTGGCGGGAGGTCCTGCCCAACGTGCTGGCCCCGATCATCGTCTACACGACGCTGATCATCCCCAACAACGTGCTCTTCGAGGCGGCCCTGTCGTTCCTGGGCGTGGGGGTGCCCCTGAGCACCCCCTCCTGGGGGCGGATGCTGTCGGAGGCGGCCGACACGTTCACGTACGCCCCGTGGATGATGTTCTTCCCGGGGATGTTCCTCTTCCTGACCACCCTCGCCTTCAACCTCGTGGGCGACGGGCTCAGGGACGCCTTCGATCCTCGGACCGCCGTGGCCCCGTAGAACCATCATGGAACGGTGCTGCCGGCGAAAGGAGGGATGGACGGGCTCGACCACGCCTGGATGCAGGAGCCGAACGGTTCGGCGCGCTCGAGAGAGGGAGGTGTCATGAGGCGATATCTGAAGGTGGTAGCCCTGGCGGGGGTCCTCGCCATCGCCGCCACGGCCTGCGGCGGTGGCGGCGGGGCCCAGCAGCCGACGGGCCAGCCGACCGGTGAGGTGCCGCGGGGCGGGACGTTCCAGGGGGCCCTGCTCTCCGACGTCAGCGCGGCCTTCGACCCGCAGAAGGAGTACTACTCGGTCACCTGGGAGTTCTACCGCTGTTGCCTGCTCCGGACGCTCCTGTCCTACCGGGGGGTCCCGGCCGACCAGGGCGGGAACGAGCTCGTGCCGGACCTGGCGACCGACATGCCCCAGGTCTCGTCGGACGGCCTGACGTGGACCTTCACGCTGAAGAGCGGCATCCACTACGCGCCGCCCCTCCAGGACGTGGAGATCACCGCCCAGGACATCGTCCGGGCCCTCGAGCGCGAGGCGTGTGAGGACTGCGCGCTGAACGGCTACTCGTTCTACTACTCGGTGATCGAGGGCTTCGACGACTTCAGCGCCGGGAAGGCCGACTCGATCTCCGGCGTCTCGACGCCCGACGACCACACGCTGGAAGTGACGACGAGCGAGCCGGCCGGCTGGGTCCCGTTCCTGTTCTCGATGGCGGCCACGGCGCCGATCCCCCCGAACCCGGACAACCCGGATGCCCGGCTGGGCGTGGCCGAGGGCCACACGCGGGACTACGGCCGCTTCCTGGTCGCCTCCGGGCCCTACATGTTCGAGGGCTCGCAGAACATGGACTTCTCGGTCGATCCGAAGGACCAGACGCCGGTGGCCGGGTACGAGCCGGGGCGGAACATCATCCTGGTCCGCAACCCCTCGTACGACCCCGCGACCGACGACAGCCGCGGGCCGGCCTACGTCGACCGGATGGAGATCGCGATCGGCGGGGACAACAACGACCTGTACAACAAGGTGCAGGCGGGCGAGCTGGACATGGTGATCGACGGCCTCGTGCCGCCGAACCTGCTCCGGCAGTACAAGACCGACCCCAACCTGCAGCAGTACCTGTTCATCAACCCGACCGACGGGGTCCGGTACCTCGCCTTCAACGTCGCCGTGCCGCCGTTCGACGACCTCCACGTCCGCAAGGCGGTGAACCTGGCCATCGACAAGGACGGGATGCGGCGGCTCCGCGGCGGGCCCGACGCCGGGGTGATCGCCGGCCACATCGTCCCCGATGGGCTGCTGAACAACGTCCTGCTGGACTACGACCCGTACGAGACGCCCAACGCCCAGGGGGACGTCAACGCGGCGAAGGAGGAGATGGCCCAGTCGAAGTACGACTCCGACCAGGACGGGGTGTGCGACGCGCCGGAGTGCCAGAACATCCTGGCCATCACCGACGAGGCCGACCCGTACCCGGGCCAGGCGGCGCTGATCCAGGACAACCTGGAGCCGCTCGGCCTCACGCTCGACGTGAAGTCCTTCGAGCGGACTACGATGTACAACAAGTGCAACGACCCGACGGTGCACATGGCGATCTGCCTGGCCCCCGGGTGGCTCAAGGACTTCAGCGACGCGTACACGTTCATGCCGCCGCTCTTCGGCTCGGAGTCGCTCTTCCCGAGCTGCTGCAACTACTCGCTCGTCGGCGCCAGCCCCGAGTACCTCAAGAAGTACGACTACACGGTCACCGAGGTGCCGAGCGTCGACGACCAGCTCGCCCAGTGCGCTCCGAAGACCGGCGACGAGCGGGTCCAGTGCTACGCGGACCTGGACCGGTACCTGATGGAGGAGGTCGTCCCGTGGGTGCCGTACATCTTCGATAACAACATCGACCTCGTCTCCACGCGGGTCGTGAACTACTCGTACGACATCTCCGCGGGGCTCGCGGCCTTCGACTGGATCGCCGTGTCGGAGAGCGCCTAGCGGGAGGCAGGACGAGGAAGGGGCCGGCTCCGGCCGGCCCCTTCCCGTTCCGCTTGGTGTAAGGTTTCGGTAGAGGCATGGGCAGGTACCTGATCCGGCGTTCCCTGTTCCTGGTGCTGGTGCTGTTCATCGTCTCGGTCCTCACGTTCCTGATCTTCATCAAGCTCCCGCCGGGGGACCCCGCCCGGCGGGCGATCGGGCGGGCCACGACGGCCGAGGAGATCGAGGACGCCCGGCGGGCGCTGGGCCTCGACAAGCCCTGGTACGTCCAGTACGGGCGGTTCGCGAAGGGGCTGGTCCCCTGGCCGGGGTGGTTCCTGAACGAGGACTACTACTACTCGTGGCAGAACTTCGTCCCGGTGAAGGAGGAGATCTTCAAGCGGCTGCCGGTCTCGATGACCCTGGCCGTCGGGGCGGCGGTCGTCTGGCTGCTGATCGGGATCCCCACCGGGATCGCCTCGGCGGTCCGACGGGGCTCGGTCCTGGACCGGGGGACGATGCTCTTCGCGCTGTTCGGGGTGTCGGCTCCCGTCTTCTGGCTGGCGCAGGTCTTCCTCTTCGTGTTCTGGTTCAAGCTGCAGGTGATGCCGGGCAGCGGCATCCCGGCGGAGGAGGGGCTGCTCCAGGCGGTGCTCCATGGACGCTTCCTCATGCCCTGGGTCGTGCTGGCCCTGGCCTTCGCCGCGTTCTACGCCCGGATGACCCGGGGGAACCTGATCGAGACGATGTCGGAGGACTACATCCGGACGGCCCGGGCCAAGGGCCTCTCGGAGCGGCGGGTGATCTTCAAGCACGGCCTCCGGGCGGCCCTGACGCCCGTGGTCACGATGTTCGGGCTCGACCTCGGCGTGCTGCTGGGCGGGGCGTTCATCACGGAGACCGTCTTCAACCTGCCGGGGGTCGGGCAGTACGCGGTGAACTCGATCACGATCAACGACTTCCCGGCGGTGATGGGGGTGACGGTGTTCGGCGCCTTCTTCATCGCCGTCTCCAACCTCGTGGTGGACGTCCTGTACGCGTTCCTCGATCCCCGGGTGAGGTACACCTAGTGGCCGAACCCCTGCTCGAGGTCCGCGACCTCCGGGTCCATTTCCCCACCGAGGACGGCCTGGTGAAGGCGGTGGACGGCGTCTCCTTCACCGTGATGCCGGGGGAGACCCTGGGCGTGGTGGGGGAGTCGGGCTCCGGCAAGAGCGTCACGTTCCTCACCGTGATGGGACTGATCTCCAGGGGCCAGGCCAGGATCGAGGGGCAGGTCCTGTTCCGGGGCCAGGATCTCCTCACGCTCCCCGCCGACGAGATGCGGACGATCCGGGGGGCGCGGATCTCGATGATCTTCCAGGACCCCATGACCTCGCTCCACCCCTACTACAAGGTGGGCGCCCAGATCGCCGAGGCCATCCGCTCCCACCAGCCCGTGTCGAAGCGGGAGGCCTGGGAGCAGGCCGTGGACATGCTCCGGCGGGTGGGGATCCCCCGGCCCGCCGAGCGGGCCGCCCAGTTCCCCCACGAGTTCTCCGGGGGCATGCGGCAGCGGGCCATGATCGCCATGGCGTTGGCCCTGAACCCCGACCTGCTGATCGCCGATGAGCCCACCACCGCCCTCGACGTCACGGTCCAGGCCCAGATCCTCGACCTGATCGACCGGCTGAAGCAGGAGTTCCAGGCCTCGGTCGTGCTGATCACCCACGACCTGGGGGTGGTGGCCGAGCACTGCGACAACATCCAGGTGATGTACGCGGGGAAGGTGGTGGAGACCGGCTCCCGACGCGACATCTACTACAACGCGCACCACCCCTACACGTGGGGCCTCCTCCGGTCGATCCCACGGCTGGACGAGGAGGGGAGGGGCCGCCTCCAGCCGATCCGCGGCCTCCCGCCGTCGCTGATCCTCGTGCCGCCGGGCTGCCCGTTCCACCCCCGGTGCCCCTACGTGATGGAGGTGTGCAGGGTCGAGGAGCCTCCGCTCCTGCCGGCGGACGGCCACCACGCGTCGGCCTGCCACCTGGCGCTCGCCGACAAGGAGCGGATCTTCCGGGAGGAGGTGCTCGTCCGGCGGTGAGCGTGTCGGTCGCGGAGCGCGTGCAGCCGGCGCCGGAGACGGCGGGGCGCCCCCTGGTGAGGCTGGAGGGGGTGAAGAAGTACTTCCCGATCACCCGGGGGATCATCTTCCAGCGCAAGATCGGACAGGTCCACGCGGTGGACGGCGTGGACCTGGAGATCCACCCCGGCGAGACCGTGGGCCTGGTGGGGGAGTCGGGCTGCGGGAAGTCCACCCTGGCCCGGGTGGTGACCCGCCTCTACGACGTCACGGAGGGCCGGATCTTCTTCGACGGGGAGGAGATCACCCACGCCCGGGGTCGCCGGCTCCGGGAGCTCCGCCGGGACATGCAGATGATCTTCCAGGACCCCTACGCGTCGCTGAACCCGCGGAAGACGGTGGGGTCGATCATCGGGGAGCCCTTCCGGCTGCACGGCACCGTGCCCAGGAACCGGGTGAAGGCCGAGGTGCAGCAGCTGATGGAGCTCGTGGGGCTCAACCCGGAGCACTACAACCGCTACCCCCACGAGTTCTCCGGGGGACAGCGGCAGCGGATCGGCGTGGCCAGGGCCCTGGCCCTCCGGCCCCGGCTGATCGTGTGCGACGAGCCCGTATCGGCCCTGGACGTCTCGATCCAGGCCCAGATCCTGAACCTGCTCGAGGACCTCCAGGAGGAGTTCAAGCTCACGTACCTGTTCATCGCCCACGACCTCTCGGTCGTGAAGCACGTGTCGAACCGGGTGGCCGTGATGTACCTGGGGAAGATCGTGGAGCAGGCCCCGGGGGCGATGCTCTACCGGAACCCGAAGCACCCGTACACCGGGGCGCTGCTCTCGGCCGTCCCCGTGCCGGATCCGGACCTGGCCGCGCAGAAGAAGCGGATCATCCTGGAGGGCGACGTCCCCTCGCCGATCGACCCGCCCTCCGGATGCCGGTTCCACCCCCGCTGCCCGCAGACCCGCCAGGCGGCCGCCGCGGAGGGGATCGACGGCGTCCACCCCCGGTGCCGGGAGGAGGAGCCGCTGCTCGTCCCGCACCACGAGGGCCAGGTGGCGGCGTGCCACTTCCCCCTGCCCGACCGCGCTATCCTGGAGGCGCCGGGCCCGGCCGGCGCCTGAGCCCCGGACGGAAGGGACGCCGATGGACGTCATCAACACGGTGGTGGTCGTCGTGGATGTGATCGCGGCGCTGCTCCTGATCCTGTTCATCCTGCTGCACGCCGGGCGGGGGAGCGGGCTCTCCGACATGTTCGGCGGGGCCAACACGCTGGCCGGGGGGACGGCCCTGGAGCGGCGGCTGGACCGGATCACGGTGACGACGGCCATCATCTTCGGGCTCAGCACGTTCTGGTTGGCCTGGAAGTGGAACTAGGCTCCGGCCGGCTCCCGGGGACCCCTTGGTAGAATCGGCCCTGCTCGTCGGAGTGGCGGAACTTGGTAGACGCGCTAGGTTGAGGGCCTAGTGGGCGCATAGCCCGTGGGGGTTCAAATCCCCCCTCCGACACCGCGATCTACCAGCGGGAACGCCGAGAGCCCCGGATGCCGAGGTGGCCTCCGGGGCTCTCCGTTCCCCCAGGATTCCCCCACGAGCGCTACGCGCGGCCGTCGAGGAGAGCGGCCAGGGTGGCCGCGGCTTGTCTCGCCGCCTCCGGGTCGTCGTGGCCGTAGACGTCCGCCGTCGTCCCGATCGAGGCGTGGCCGAGCTGGCGGGAGACCAGGTCTAGGCGGACACCGGCCCGGAGGGACAGCATCGCGTACGTGTGCCGGGCCGCGTGGAGCGGGATCTCGCGGACGCCTGCCCGTCGGCACGCCGCCTTCCATCTCGAGAGCAGCGTGTCCGGGTTGATCACGTAGCCGTCCGGTTCCGTGATCACCCATGGCGCCTCGATGCCGAGCCCGCCGTGGGAACGGTAGGCCGGGCCGAACGCGAGGCGCTCCTCGGCCTGCCGCGCCCGCCAGGCGCGCAGCGCCGCGGCCGTGGCCTCGTCGAAGCGGACCAGGCGCTCCCGGCGGCCCTTGAGCGTGCCGCGGACGTACAGGCGCGGGCCTTCGCCGGCCACCTTGGAGAGCACCTGGCGGCGGACCCGCACCTCGCGCTCCTCGAGCCGGATGTCGTCCCACCACAGCCCGAGGAGCTCCCCGCGGCGCAAGCCGGTTGCGAGGGCGAGACGCCAAATCGCCGCTAGCCGATCGTCGGCGACCGCTGCGAGGAACCGTCGCACCTCCTCAGCGGTCCACGCCTGCCGCTCCACGGAATCGTCACGGCGCGGCGGCTCGAGGCCGTCGAGCGGGTTGCGTGCCAACAGGGCGTGTGGGCGCCACCGCGTGGCGTCGGCCAGGGCCTTGCGGAGCACGGCGTGGACGTTCCGGACGGTCTTGCCGCGGAGCGGCCGACGCCCGCGACCACCCTCGCGCGCGAGCGTCGCATAGAACGAGGCCAGTACCTCGGTGCCGAGGTCCTCGAGGCGAACGCCGCCGATGTGCGGAACGATGTAGGCCTCCACGATCAGCCGCTCGAGCTGGCGGGTCCCGGGGGAGAGGTCGGCCACCTCCCGCGCGGCGAGCCACCGGCGCAGGTAGGCCTCGAGGGTGAGCCCGGAGGGCGGCACGTCGTCGGCGAGGTAGCGGCGGAGAGCCTCCCGTGCCGCCGAGCGGGTGCGGAAGCCGCCGATAGCGCGCTCGCGGCCGGCGTCGTCCACGACCGCCGCGTACCAGCGGGCGTTGTCCTTGCGGCGGATCTTGCCTCTCACTCTTCGCCCTCCTCGCGCACGGAGAGCTTCTCGGCGACGTCCACGATCGCGTTGGCTCGTGCGTGCATGCGCTTAGCGAAGTCGATGGCGGTATGGGTGATGTCGAGTGCCTCCGCGAGCAGTGCCTGCGCGCCGTTGGCCTCGACACGGCCGATCAGGGGACCGTCGAGGAGCTCCCCGACCGGTACCGAACGGGCCGGGAAGTCGTACACCGCGTCCTTCTCGAGCGGTAGGAAGAACCACGAGAGCGGCTTGTCGAAGACGGCCGCGAGCGCGAGCAGCTCCTCGGCCGTGAACTGACGCCGGCCGTGCTCCGCCTCGCTCACGGCTTGCGGGAACCAGGGGCGGCCCAGGTAGGCAGCGAGGCGCCGTCCGAGCTCGGCCTGGGACAACCCCAAGTATTCGCGTACGGCCCGGAGCCGCTGACCAACGACCTCGGAGACCTTCATGCCGCGGATGATACGCGGCAGTTGCGGGAGTGTCAATGCCTAGCGGAGACGTTCCGCCACCTGTTGATGGAATTACAAGGTTGTGGTTCAATACGGGCGATGAGTGCATCACCCAGTCGATTGAGGGCGCTGCGCGAGGCGCGCGGGCTGAGCCTGGCGCAGCTCGCGGAACTCGCCGGCCTCGACAAGGGCCAGCTCTCCCGCGTCGAGCGCGGCATCCAGGCTCCGACGACCCGCGTGCTCGCCCGCATCTCGACCGTCCTGGGCATTCGTGACCTCGCATCGGCGCTGGAGACGCTTCGGCGCTACGGAGCGAGGACATGAGCGAGCTTGAGAACCGCGTCCTCCGCGTCGCCGAGGCGGCGCAGCTCCTCGGGGTGGCGGTCTCGACGGCGTACGCAGCGTGCCGCCGCGGGGAGCTGCCGGCACGCCGGATCGGCCGGCGGTGGGTCGTTCCCGGCGCCGCGCTGCGTCGATGGCTTGAAGGCAAGCCGTGCCGGCCAGGCTCCTACGGCGGAGAGGTGGCACGGCCGGAAGGGAGGTGGTGCTGAAGTCCTAAACCCGACTCCGGCCGCTGGGACCGCGCCCACCGGCGGCCGGAGGCTCCGCTGGTGGGCGCGTGAGGACCTATTAGGAGGTTACCATGGATCTCGCCGAACGTATCGACTCTTTCCCCGAAGCCTGGCGGCCGAATCCTGGCGACAAGCTGATCGGAACCGTCGTCGAGATCGGGGAGCGGGCCTCCGACTACGGAGGCTCCTACCCGGTCGTCACTGTCCTCGCCGATGACGGCCGCGAGGTTGTCTTTCACGCGTTCCACACGGTCGCGAAGTCCGAGCTCGCCCGGCAGCGGCCCGAGATTGGGGACCGCATCGGCGTCAAGTATTTCGGGAGAGACGAGGAGCGGAAATACGAGCGCTACCGGGTAGTCGTCGAGCACCAGCGGCCGGCGCCGAGCGGCCCCGATTGGGACAAGGTCGCGGCTCAGGCGGAGGCGGAGCTGCGCGAGGAGCTCCTGCCGATGCCGCCAGAGGAGGCCGCAAAATGACCGCGCCGAACGCGGGAGGGGAGGCGGACGCCTCCCCTCCCGCCTCCCTGCTGCAGGCCGCGAGCTACGTGGCGCTCGGCTTGAGCCCGTTCCCCGTCGAGCCGCGCGGCAAGAAGCCAGCCGTGCAGTGGAAGAGGTTCGTCGGCCGGCGCCTGATCGACGAGCTGAGCTTCGAGGAGCTCGACCGCTACGTGTGCGCGTGGTGGGACCGGCCGGACCCGTACAACATCGGCGTGCCGTGCGGCGTCCCCGTCTACGTGGACGAGGAGCACACGGCCCCCCTCCTCGTCGTGGACGTGGACGACGACGCGGCGCGCCTGCGCGTCGAGGCGGAGGTCGGCTGGCCGATCCAGACGCCGACAGTGCGGACGGCGAAGGGATTCCACCTGTGGTTCACGCATGAGGAGGCCGTGGGGAACCGCGCCAAGGTACAGGGCGTCGGCCTCGACGTCCGCGGCCTCGGCGGCTACGTCCTCGCCCCGCCGAGCCTCCACCCCAGCGGCGCAGCGTACGAGTGGGTGGTCTCGCCGGCTGACCTCTGGCCGCCGCCGCCGCTCCCCGAGCGGCTACGCGACCTGATCTGGCCGCCTCGGGAGCGACCGCCTCGGACGCTCCTGCTGCCGCGCCGCGGCGGCCGGAGCCGGTACGCCGAGGCCGCGCTCCGGCGCGAGGCGGAAGCCGTGGCCGCGGCCCCGCAAGGCACCCGCAATGACACGTTGAACAAGGCCGCCTACGCGCTCGCCAGGTTCGTGCGGACCGGCGAGCTCTCGGCCACCGAGGTCGGCGAAGCGCTGCTCCGCGCCGCGGTGGCGGCCGGCCTGCCGGAGCGGGAGGCCGAGCGGACGATCCTCTCCGGCCTGCGCGGGAGGGGGACGTGAGCGCCGGGTTCGCCGCCGAGCTCGCGGCCCTCGAGAGGGAGCAGCGCCTCGGCGCCCTCTCGCGTCGCGACTCGCTCGAGCTGGTACGCGCGCACCCGCCGAGCTGGCGCGTGCGCGGGATCTTGGCCTCCGACGACTACGGCGTCCTGGCCGGACCCAAAGGTGTAGGCAAGACCTACGCCCTCCTCGACCTCGCGGTCTCCTCCGCGCTCGGCGAGCCGTGGTTCGGCCGGTTCGAGACCGAGCAGACGACCGTGCTCGTGCTGACCAGCGAGGACTCGCGCGCGCGGATCTGGCGGCGGATAGACGCGATCGCGAGGTCGCGCGGCCGCGACCCGGAGGAGCTCGAGGGGAGGCTGTACGTCCACCCGTTCAGCTTCTCGGTCGTGGACGGTCTCCACCGGCTCGAGGCCGAGCTCGAGGTCGTGGAGCCCGGGTTCGTGCTCGTGGACCCCGCCTATCGCTACCTGCCGGGTGTCCGCGCGCAACTCTTCGACATGGGCGCCGCGCTCACGCCGCTCCAGGAGGCCTGCACGAGCCGCGGAGCGTCCCTTTTGGTCGGCCACCACTTCAACCGGCGCGAGGGTGCGGCCAGGGAGGAGCGGATCTCCGGGGCCGGCCTGCTCGAGTGGTCCCGGGTGGTCATGACCGTGGACGCGCCGCCTCGGCGGGACGACGACCCCGAGGTCGTGCTCACCTTCGAGATCACCGGGAACTCGATCGACCCGCTCACCTTCCGCGTGCGCCGGCGCGTGGAGGCCCTGAGCGACGGCCCGGACGCCGAGCTCCTCTACTCGGCCGAGGTCGTGGCGGAGGGAGCCGCGGCCCTCGAGGCGCGCTACGCGACCGCGGCCGAGCGCGTCCTGGCCATCCTGCCGGCTCGGCCGGAGGAGGCGCTCACGGTGCGGGAGATCGGCGACCTGGTGGCGCACGACGCGACCGGGAAGGGCGGCTTGAAGAGCGACACGATCCGCAAGGTCCTCAACCGCGACCTGGCCGGCCGGGTGGATTGCATCGAGGCGGGAGACCGGTCCGGTGGGAGGTGGTGGCGGACGTGAGAGGTCGGGACAAGACGTCGGGACAGGTCGGGACAATCGGGACAACCCTCGGAGGTCGGGACAGCCGCCCCCCGTATGTAATACGGGGGGCTGTCCCGACCGGTTGTCCCGCCCCCCCATGGGACGGGACAAGACGGGACAAGCTCCGTCCCGACCGCCGCGCCGCGCGGGGGCCAGCGTGACCGCCTGTCCCCGCCACGAGGGCCACGGCAGCGGCCCCTTCCCGGGGGGCGCCTGCTACGCCTGTTGGAAGGCTGCCGTCCTCGCTGGCCGTTCCGTCCCCCCGGAGCTCCGCCTGTACTGCGGCTTCCCCCCGCCGCGTCCACCCGAGCCCGGGTGGCGCCGAGCGGACGAAGCCCTGCCGGCCGTGGAGGAGCTCGATCTCCCGCCGGAGCGGCACGAGCTCGGGTCGGTCGGTCTCGCGTTGCTCCGCGCACTCACCGGCGAGAGGTCGCGGTGAGCGTCTCGGAGCTCGTCCGTCTTGCCTCGCTCCACGCCGCTCGATTGGACGACCGCCTCGACCCCGCGGCGGGTCTGCTCCGCCAGCTGGCCCGCCTCGTCGTCGAGGCCTACGCGGACCGGGACGACGCGCCTCGTTGTGCGCGCTGCGGCGGACCCATGCAGCAGCCTCCGCGCGGCCGGCCGCGGAAGTTCTGCTTCACATGCTCGCCGCGGAAAAAGACCAGAAAACGCCACGATACGCCCGTCGAGTAGAAAGGAGCGACCATGCCGAAGGCAACGTTCGACCCAGACAGCGCGCCGGTGACGCTCGAGGAGCTCGAGGCGCGCGTGGGGCTTCCGATCGAGGCGATCGAGGCGCGCTTGAACGGCACGCCCGTGGCGGTCGACTGGGCGGGCAGGAAGGTGATCCCGGGCTCCGTGGCTCGGCGGCTCGTCGAGGATTACCGGCGGGAGATCCGGGAGCACGAGGAGCGCGAGGCTGCGCGCCGCGCCGCGGCCAAGGCCTGGGAAGAGGAGAGGCAGCGCGTATGGCGGGAGGCCTTCGAGGCCGCGCTGCCGGGCTTCGTGCGCGAAGACCTCAAGGCCATGGCGGGGTCGTACACCGCGTTCACCTTCCCCACCGGCCTCCCGAGCTCGACGCCGACCGCCCGTGCGCGAGCGGAGGAGGCGGCCAGGGAGGCGGTCCGGCGGTGGGAAGCCAAGCACAAGCGCCCGGAGTGAGGTGGTGAACGGATGAGGAGGACCTACGACATCATGGCCTTCGGCGGGACCGATCGCGAAGAGCGGCTCGGCGTGGTGGTCCCGCACATCCCGCCTGGTTGCATCGTCCGCCGGAGACGCCGGAAGGACGGCGCCTGGGAGAGCGAAGTCGTGCGGCGGCGCAGCGTCGGGGAGCTGAGGCGCGACCTCGAGTCCCGGCGCGTCCTCCCCCGCCCGCCAGCCTTCCGCGATCTGCCCGGGCCGGGTGAGCACCCGCAGCGGTACAGGTTCATCCCGGCGAGCATCGTCCCGCGGCTCCTACGTGCCGTCGTGGACGCGGAACTCGCGCTCGCCGACGCGCAGCCGCAGGTCCGCTGGTTCGAGGCGGCCGGGTCGGCATCCGCCGACTTCTCCTGGCCCGTTCCGGTCTCGGGCCTGAACGATCGGCGCGGAAACGCGATCGCGCTCCTGGCGAGCCTCGACCCCGACGAGGTCGGCCGGGTCGTCCGCCACGAGCTCGCGCATCTCGCCGGTGCGGACGAGGCGGCCGCACGCCGGGCGGAGGTCGCGTGATCGGCGCGCTCCTGGCCGCGGCGTTTCGGCGCCGCCGCCACCGCGCTGTACCGGTGCGCCTGCTCGTGGTCGGTGAGGCTGATGCTCCCCTCGAGGCACCCGAGCTCGAGCCCGGCGAGCGCTCGGCGGCACGTGGCGGGAGCACGCGGGGGTTCGGCGCCGCGGTCGCCCGGCCGCGGGAGGTCCGGTTCCTCGCGCGGAGGTGAGCGGCGAAACGGGGCCGTGGGAGGCCCCAGGAGCCGCGTTCGGACGAGGGGTGAGTCATGGGCCGGGGACGCGCGCTCCGCGCCTCTACGGGCCGTTGAGGCCGTTTCCGCACCCTAGGGCGGGTGAAAACTCTACGGATCTGCGCGTCTCTGCATGGCCGCCGCCTGATTTTCCGTCCGCCGGAACTTCGCAGGCCAAGGAGGGGGGTCCACATGAAGCGCAAAGCTAGCGACGCTTGGGTCACGAACCGCGCCCTCGCGCAGAAGGTCCGCGCAGCCGTCCTCCAGCGTGACGGCTACCAGTGCCGGCTCCGCCTGCCTGGGTGCCTCGGCCGGGCGACCGAGGTCGACCACATCGTCCCTCGGGCCGCAGGTGGCCCGGTCTTCGACCTGGACAACCTCCGCGCCGTCTGCGCCTCGTGCCACCGGAAGCGACCGCCCGTGAATGACCCGTGCCGGGTGTGGCCTCACCTGCAGCCGGGAGACCCGCCGTGCCCGAGGTGCGGCGCGGCGGCGCCCTCGCGGGATTGGTGACCGTCCATCAGGGCTAGCCGTGAACCCTGAGACCGTCGCGCGCCTCCTCGCCGAGCTCGAAGAGAGCGTCGCCGCACTCCGCAAAGCCTTCGCCGAGGCGCACGAGTTCGCATGGGACCCCATGAGATCGGGGAGCGTCAGCGCCGTGGCGCCTCGAGGCGCGCCGAGCGACCCGACGTTCCACGCGGTGATCGACCCTCGTCGGCGACGAGCACGTGGGGCGCTCCGAGTGGCCGAACGTCGCATCCGCCATGCACGGCGCGAGCTCGAGCGAGCGGAGGAGGCGCTGGGCCAGATCTGGCTCGACGAGCGCGCGTAGGCATCCCGCGATGGTGGGGGCGGGGGACCGGGGCCCGCAGACCTCCCAAACGGTCACGCCGTCCTCCATCGCAACCTCCCTTCCTGGCCGGACCTCCCGGCTCCCGCCCCGGAAGCCGCACGGCCGGCTCAGACGGCCTCGCGCTTGATGAGCTTGTCGAGCTCCTCGATGGAGCACCAAACGCACGCGTAGTCCTGCGGTCCGAGCACGCCGTCCTCGCGGAGGCGCTCGGCGGCCTTCACCTCCGCGACCGTGAGGCTGAACGTCTTGTCGCAGAGGCGACACTGCTGCATGCCGAGCGACTGGTACTTCATCCTGGCGACCTCCTCGAGCCAGGACCGCATGAGCCTGTCCGCTATCGCCCTCTCCATTTCGTCCGCCATCGCCCATCACCTCCTCCCGTCGGAGACCCCGCGAGCGTGCCACCGACGCCGGTGCGGTGTCAACCCCCCCGTGCTCGTCGTGCGCCGGGAGCGGTAGGCTAGCGGCGTGTCCGGACCCCGACCGAAGGCCCTCACCGCGGCCGAGCGCCGCCGGCTCGTCCGCGCCCTGGAGCGCGTGGAGCGCGCCGAGGAGGCCCTCCGTGCGGCCCGACGGGAGCTCGCCGAGACGGTCCGGGGCCTCGGGATGGCAGCCTCCGCGCGGGAGCTCGGAATCACCCGCCAGGCTATGGAGCGCCGCGTCCGTCGCGCCGAGCGCCGCGCCGGGCGCGATTCCCCCAAGATTCCCCCACGCGGCCGTGGAAAGGGCGGTGCCAGGGACCACGAAGGCCGCTAGGTCCGAACTATCGCCGCAGGTAGCGGCGCTGGACGACGCTCGACGGCGCTAGCCATCAGATACGGTTCAAGGTTGAGGGCCTAGTGGGCGCATAGCCCGTGGGGGTTCAAATCCCCCCTCCGACACGAGGTTCCACCAGCGGTCTTGCTGCAGAGACGGTGGCCCGGAAGTACCCGTGAGCCGCCAGGCGCCTCGCCACGGTCACTCCCCTCCGATCGCGTGGCTCCGGAGCATCTGGTATCTCACCTGGACTTTGTGCAGGTGCAGGGAGAGAGCCAGGGACCGTCGAACAGGGGGCTTGAGCGGCACTCGGGTCGGGGTGGAGGACAGTCTTCGAGCGTGCGGGACGACCTGGGCCAGGGACGCAGGGCCGCAAGGACACGGGATGCAGCGCGCGCCCGTCCGGCCGTGGAGGAGGTGATGGGGCCATGGACGAACCCGAGCTGGCCCGGCTGCTGCTCGCTTCAGGGCCGTTCGATGCGGACCGGGACCGCTTGATGCTGTACGGGCGGTTCGTGGGCTCCTGGGACGTCGAGGCCACGTGGTTCGCAGATGGCAGGCCCCGCGCCCGCAACATGGGCGAGTGGCACTTCCAATGGATCCTGGGTGGGAGAGGGGTACAGGACGTCCTGTTCCGCGCCGGTTCGCCCGCCCACAGCTTCGGCACCACCCTCCGCTGCTACGAGAGCGGTGCCGGCGTCTGGCACGTGGTCTGGATGCAGCCTGCCAGCCGCGAGTTCGTCTACCTGCTGGGGTGGGAAGCGGACGACGGGATCCTGCAGGAGGTGCAGGGCCTGCCGCCGGGGCGCCGGGAGCGCTGGCGGTTCACGGAGATCACGCCGGTCTCGTTCCGGTGGCTTGGGGAGGTCTCCCATGACGGAGGCGCCACCTGGATCCTGGAACAGGAGATGCGAGCCCGCCGCCGGTGAGGCGGTCGGCAGGGGGATACGCAAGGCCGCCAGGCCATCGGTCCGGTCAAGGCCCGACGGGGACCTCGTGAGCGCACCGGACCGAACGTCCCACCGATGGAAGGCCACACGACCTCCCTCGGGGCTCTGGGACGGGCGTAGCGTTCCGAGCGGAGGTGAGGGCGATGGCGATCGAGAACCATGCGCGAGGCCAGGCCTCCCCGCCCGGACCGGCTGTGAAGGAGCCGCTCGAGAGGGCGAGGGAGAGGGCCGCGGCGATCCAGGGCCTCTACGTGCACGTGCTCGTCTACCTGGCGATCAACGGAGGGTTGCTCCTGATCAACCTCCTGACCAGGGGAGAGGGCGGCACGTGGTGGTTCGTCTGGCCCGTGGCGATCTGGGGCGTCGCCCTGCTGATCCACGCGATGGCCACCTACGTGCCCGTGTTCTCGCCCGAATGGGTGGAGCGGCGCGCCGCTCGGATGCGGCAGGACGGGTCCGGCTGAGCGCCACCTGGGCGTCCGTGGAGCGACCGACCCGGGGCGAGCCCGAGGGAGGGCTATCCTGACGGGCCTGGCATGGGAGGTGGCCGTGGGATGACTGGTCGGCGGGGCGGCCGCTGGTCCGTCCGGCCGGTCACCGCCGGTACCTGGCGGGACCTCGAGCGCCTCTTCGGCGCCCGCGGTGCTCCCCACTACTGCTGGTGCACGATCTACCGCGTGCCGAGGGAGCCCCACCTCAGCAACCCGGAGAAGAAGGAGGCCATGCGCCGGCTGGTCGGGGAGGGCGTCCCGGTGGGCGTCCTCGCGTACGACGGCGAGGAGCCGGTCGGGTGGTGCTCCGTGGCGCCCCGGGAGACGTACCGGCGGCTGGACCGCTCCCGGACCATGCCCCGGGCGACGCCCCCCGAGACGCCCACCTGGACGATCCTCTGCTTCTTCGTCCCCGGGCCCCACCGGGGCACCGGGATCCCTCGGAGGCTCCTGGAAGGGGCCGTCGCCTACGCCCGGTCGCAGGGGGCCCGCGTCATCGAGGCCTACCCGTTCGACACCGCGGGCATCTCCGCCACGCACCGCGGGCACTCGTCGACCTTCCGGGACGCGGGGTTCCTGCAGGACGGCGCTCGCTGGTACCTCGATCTGGAGCAGGTGGTCTCCCCCGGATCGACGGCTCAGAAGTCACAGAAGCCCGGATCATCGGCCGGGACGAACGGGTTCGCCACGGACGAGGGCACGTCGAAGTACATCACGTAAACCTGGACCACCTCGGAGCCCTCGTTCCTCGCGCTGTGCACGTGTCCCTGACCGAGGTCGACGAACGCCTCCCCTGGTCCGTACTCGAGCGGGGTGCAGGTGGGGTCCTCCCCGTCGTAGTAGGTGAACGTCCCCTCCTGCACCACGACGATCGCGGGTCCGGGGTGGGAATGCCAGCCCGTGAACCCGCCCGGCTGGACCGTCACCTGCTGGACGATGGTGTCGGCGGCGCCCCTCCCCTGCGGCCGGGTCGGATCTCGGCCGCGTCCTCGTTCCCCTCGCCATGCGCGTCCCATCGGCGGAGCGGGATCCCCCACCCCCGCGCCAGCCGTTCGATGTGCCGGGCGGTCGCCTCGCCCCAGGAGGGCAGCGCGTAGAGCTCGACGGGACGGGCGAAGGCCGCCCGCCACCCGCGCCGCCCGACGACCACCCGGCCCCAGCCCTCGACCCGCCCCAGGACGGGCGCGAACATGGGGGGCACCTCGACCGCGCCGAGCCCCCAGGGCTCCCACATCCCGTAGATCCCGCACCCGCAGCCCGGATGGGGCGCCTCGTGAGGCGGGCGGGCGGGCGGGGGAGGGGGGAGGAGCGGGCTCTCGGCCCGCGGGAGGCACCGGGCGCGGAGCGGGCCGGGGAGGGGCCACGCCTCCTTCACCGGGGCGGCCGGGGACCACAGCCGGCCGAGCCCGACCGCCCACGCCCGGTAGCCCTCCACGGGCGCGATCCCGTCGGGGACGTCCACGGCCATCACCGGCTCGGCACGGGTTCGGTGTCCGGCTGCGGGGGTCGCGGGGCCGGGAGCTCGACGGGCTCCGCGATCGGCTCGATCCGGATCACCCGTTCGATCTCGCCGATGTCCATCGCATCCTCCCTCCTCTCGACAGGGCCGAGCGTAGGACGGGGGCGGAGCGGGCTCGGTGCCGGAGGTCACCGGGCGGAGGTGTCGCCGATACCCCTCCGTGCTCGCCGGCGCGGCTGGGGCCACGTCCGTGGAAGTGGAAGGCGTCGGGGGGACGGGGAACGCGCCCGGGGAACCGGGAGGGGATGGGCGGGTCGCGCGGTCGCTCGACGCGCCTTCGTTCCGGGCCCGGAGGAACGAGGTC
>DATLZP010000306.1:0-2313 GCA_035573935.1 Actinomycetota bacterium | reverse complement strand
GACGGTCCTCGACCGCCTCTCCCGGGGGGGCTCGCTCGCGAACCTCGAGGCCCACCGGGACGACCCCCGCCTCCGGTTCGTCCGGGGCGACGTGGACGACCCGCCGCTCGTGGGCCCGCTCGTGGCCGAGGCCGACGTCGTGGTCCACGCCGCGGCCGAGTCCCACGTGGACCGGAGCATCGACGCGCCCCGGGCCTTCCTCGAGGCCAACGTCCTCGGCACGCAGACCGTGCTCGAGGCGTGCCGCGCCCACGGCCGGCGCCTGCTCATGGTCTCCACGGACGAGGTCTACGGGCCGGGCAGCCCCGACGGCGGGGCCTTCGACGAGGACGCGCCGCTCCGCCCCCGGAGCCCCTACGCCGCGAGCAAGGCCGCCGCCGACCTCCTCTGCCAGGCGTACCACGCGACCTACGGGACCCCGGTGACGATCCTCCGGGGCACGAACGCCTACGGCCCCCGCCAGATCGAGAAGGCCGTCCCGACCTACGCGATCGCGGCCCTCGAGCGCCGCCCGGTCCCGGTCTACGGGCGGGGGGAGCAGCGGCGGGAGTGGCTCCACGTCCGCGACTGGGTGCGGGCCGCCCTCGTCGTGCTCGAGCGGGGGGAGCCGGGCCGTGTCTACAACGTCGGCGGGGGCGAGGAGCTCTCGAACCTCGAGCTCGCCCGGAAGGTGTGCGCGCTCGCCGGCGCCCCAGAGGAGCTGATCGCGTTCGTCCCCGACCGGCCCGGCCACGACCTCCGCTACGGCCTCGCCTGGGGACGCCTCCGGGCCCTGGGCTGGCGCCCGGAGATCCCCCTCGAGCGCGGCCTGGCGGAGACCGTGGCCTGGTACCGCGACCACCTCGACTGGCTCCGGGCGGCCCACGAGGGGCCCATCGTCACGGCCCCCCGGGGGGCGTGAGGCCGTGCGCCTGGTCGTGACCGGGGCCGGGGGCGGGCTGGCCCGGGCGTTCCTGGCCCAGGTCCCCGGGCACCACGACGTCGTCCCGCTCGCCCGCGCCGACCTCGACGTCGGCGACCACCACGCCGTGATGCGGACGCTCCCGCCGCTCCGGCCCGACGCGGTGCTGAACCTCGCCGCCTTCACCGACGTCGACGGCTGCGAGCGGGATCCCGCCCGGGCCCTCCGCGACAACGCGCTCGCCTGCCAGTCGCTCGCGCTCGCCTGCCGGGCCGCGGGCGCGGTCCTCCTCCACGTCTCGACCGACTACGTGTTCGACGGCGCGAAGGGCGCGCCCTACGACGAGCTCGACGAGCCGCGGCCCCTCCAGGTCTACGGGCGGAGCAAGCTGGCCGGCGAGCGGTTCGTCCGGGGGCTCCTGCCCGACTCCTTCGTCGTTCGCACCGGGTTCGTGTTCGGCTCGGGGAGGGACCACCTCAGCCGGTCGCTCGACCGCCTGGCCCGCGGGGAGCCGGCCGGCGGGATCGCCGACCGTGTGGGCTCGCCCACCTACGTCCGCCACCTGGCCGGGCGTCTCCTGCCGCTCCTGCTGACGGGGCGGTTCGGCACGTACCACCTGGCCGGCCCGGAGGCCACGACGTGGTGCGACGTCCTCCGACGGGCCCGGGCGATCGGGGGGCTCCCGGGCGAGGTGGGGGAGCAGCGGGCCGCCGACCTCGGGCTCGCCGCTCCCCGGCCCCGGGACTCCTCGCTCGTGAGCGCGTACCTGCCCCACCTGGGCGTGCCGCCGATGCCCCCTCTCGACGCGGCCCTCCGCGAGCTGCTGGGGGCCGGTCGGCCGGGGTAGACTCAGCGACCCGATGGGCCGGCGCGCAACGCTCCCCCTCCTCCCCTGCCTGCTCGCGGTCTGCGCGCTGGTGGCCGCGGCCTGCCTGGGGGCGGGGGCGGAGGCCGAGCGGCCCCCCTCCGGACCGATCGACACGGACACGCACCCCGAGGGGCCGAAGCCCGCCCGGGTGGACGTCGAGCGGTTCGAGACCCGCTGGCCGATCAAGCGGGTGGTCTTCATCATCAAGGAGAACCGGAGCTTCGACCACATGTTCGGACGGTTCCCCGGGGCCAACGGGGTCACGTTCGGCTACGACGACGGCGTCCGCCGCCCCCTCACCCCGGCGGAGACGGGGCGGGCCGAGGACATCCCGCACTGCTACAACTGCGCGCTGGCCTCGATCGCCGGCGGGCGGATGGACGGGTTCAACCAGACCGAGGCCGCCGACCGGTACGCGTACACGCAGTTCCGGCCCTGGCAGCTGCCGAACTACTGGCACTGGGCCGAGGAGTACGTCCTGTCCGACAACTTCTTCGCCTCGGCCACCGGGCCCTCGTTCCCCAACCACCTGTACACGATCGCC
>DATLZP010000305.1:0-13351 GCA_035573935.1 Actinomycetota bacterium | reverse complement strand
GGTGGCCCCCCGCGCCTACGCCCCGTTCCTCCCACCCCCCGACCGGAGCCTGGCCGACGCCCTGGCCGCCGGGGAGGGCGTGCTGGGGGCGAGCAGCGCCCGCCTGCGCGGGCTGGGACCGGGGGCGGTCCTCGCCTTCGGGGAGGTGCGGGTGCCGGTGGCCGCCGTCCTCCCCGACGAGCTCGTGGGGGCCAACGAGCTCCTGGTCTCGAGGGAGGTCGGACGGACGATCGGCGTGGAGCGGCCGCGCTACGCGCTCCTCCAGCCCTCCCGGCGCCTCACCGCGAGCGAGGTCACCCGCCGGGTGGGGGGGCTGATGCCCCCCGGGCTCGCGTTCCAGGTCCGCGCCCCCGGCGACACGCCCTACCTCCGGCACGGCGACGCGGTCCTCCCCCCGGTGCGGATCAAGATGCTGTTCGGGGAGTTCGCCGCCCGCCCCGACCCGGACCGCCCGGGCTACCTCGAGATCGACCCGGCGTGGGTGGACGCGCACATCGCCCGGGTCCGGGTCCCCCTCCTCGGCGAGGTCACGTGCAACGTCGCGCTGATCCCGCAGATCGAGGGAGCGATGCGGGAGCTCCGGCGAGCCGGGCGAGCCGACCTCGTCCGCAGCTACCACGGCTGCTGGTCGCCCCGCTACATCCTGCGGGACCCGGAGGCGAACATCTCCCACCACGCCTGGGGCATCGCCCTCGACATCAACCTGATCGGGAACGCCTTCGGCGAGCCCCCCCACCAACCGCCCTCCCTGGTGAAGGTCCTGGAGCGCTGGGGGTTCATCTGGGGCGGGCGGTTCATCGTCCCCGACGGGAACCACTTCGAGTACCGCCGTCCGCCGCTCGAGCGCTGACGCGGGACCGGCCGGGGGGGCGCGACCGAGGGGCCCGGGAAGCGGCGGAGGGAGCGGGTAGCATGCGCTTCCTCTCACCTGCTCGGGTCCCGGCGGCGGCCGGGGCCCGGGCATGCCTCCCGCGGCAGGACGCGCGTGGGTTCCGCTCCCTCCGCGGTCGCAGGGCGACCGCCCCGATCGTGCCACCGGGGGGCGGGGGGGCGCAACCGAGCCCGTCAGGCGGCCCGTTCCCGCTCCCCGAGCCGGGAGCGGAGGACGACCCACCCCAGGATCGCCGCCAGGATCAGGCCGGCGGCGGCCGCGGCCACCGGGGGCTTGGGCCTCGGGACGGCGGCCACGATCCGGGTCCGGAGCCGGACCGGGCGGCGGAAGTCCCGGATCCGCCACCCCCGCTCCTCGGCCACCTTCCGGAGCTCCCGGTCGGGGTTCACCGCCACGGGGTTCCCCACGGCCTCCAGCATCGGCAGGTCGGTGATCGAGTCGGAGTAGGCGTAGGAGCCGGCCAGGTCGAGCCCCTCCCGCTCGGCGAGCTCCCGGATGGCCTCCGCCTTGGCCCGCCCGTAGCAGTAGAAGGCCAACCGGCCGGTGTAGCGGCCCTCCGCGTCCACCTCCGCCCGGGTGGCCAGGACGTCCACCACGCCGAAGTGGGCGGCCAGGGGCCGCACCACCTCCTCCGGGGAGGAGGAGACGATGAACACCCGCCGGCCCTGCGCCCGGTGGAGGGCCATCAGGTCCAGGGCCTCCTGGTAGACGAAGGGGTCGATCACGTCGAGGATCACGTCCCGGACGAGCTCCTCGACCTGGGTCCGGTCCCAGCCCTTGGTGAGCGCGAGCATGCCCTCCTTCAGGCGCTCCATCTTCCGCTCGTCCGCCCCCACCAGGACGTAGACGAGCTGGGCGTACGCCCCCCGGAGGAGCTGACCCCGCGTCACCATCCCCGCCCGGTACATCGGGCGGGTGAGGGCCAGCGAGCTCGACCGGCTGATGATCGTCTTGTCGAGGTCGAAGAACGCGGCCTCCATGCGGTCTCCCATGCTAGAGGACGCCTCCGACGGCATCCCCTTCGGGTATCGGCCTCACCGGGCCCGGGCTCGAGCCAGCGACCGGCGGAGGGCGGGGAGACGGCCCAGCTCGGCCCGGGCCAGCGCCGCCTGCAGGCCCAGCATGGCTCGGTCCACGGCGTCCGGGGCCCCGGCCGCCTCCGCCTCCAGCGCCGCCACGAGCTCCCGGAGGGCCCGCTCCCGCCCGGCCAGCGCGGCCCGGGCCTCCGACGGGGGGAGGAGCCGGAGGAAACCCAGGGCCGGCCCGCCGGGCGCCTCGTACGGCCCGACCTGGCCGGCCAGGGCCGGGAGGTCCCACCGGAGGTGCTCCCGCCCCGCCCGGGCCAGACGGTAGACCCGCCGCTCCGGCCCCTCCACGCCGGGCGCGTCCCGGCCGACCACCAGCCCCTCCCGCTCCAGCCGGCGGAGGGCCTGGTAGACCGAGGCCCTGCCGATCTCCACCCACCGTCCCATGCCCCTCGCCCGGAACCGCTCCAGCAGGTCGTAGCCGTGGACCGGCCCCTCGGCCAGGAGGCCCAGCACGACGACGTCCACCTTCCCCCGGGCCATCCCGCCCTCCTCCCGACGCCAGTAGTACATCGTAGACTAGTGGACCGGCGAGGGGGACGGACGGAGGGCGGCCCCTCCGCCCCGAGCCCGGGTCGCCGCGGGGCCGGTAGCATCGGACCGGGACGAACGCACCCGGGAGGTGAGACCGACATGGCGACCGGTTCCCTGCTCGCGCTCGGCACGAGGGCGCCCGGCTTCGCCCTCCCCGAGGTCCGCACCGGCGAGATCGTACGGCTGGAGGACCTCGACGGGACGAGGGGCCTGCTGGTGCTGTTCCTCTGTCGCCACTGCCCGTACGTGCGCCACGTGGAGGGCGGGATCGCGCAGCTGGCCCGGGACCACGCCGACGCCGACCTCGCGATCGTGGCCATCAGCGCGAACGACCCGGCGGCCTACCCCGAGGACGCTCCGGAGAGCCTGGCCGAGCAGGCCCGGCTGGCCGGCTTCACGTTCCCCTACCTGTTCGACGAGACGCAGGAGGTGGCGAAGGCTTACACGGCCGCCTGCACGCCGGATCCGTTCCTCTTCGACGGCGAGCGGCGGCTCGTCTACCGCGGCCAGCTGGACGGCAGCCGCCCGGGGAACGGCGTGCCGGTGACCTGCGAGGACATCCGGCGGGCCATCGACGCGGTGCTCGCCGACCGGCCGGTCCCCCGGGACCAGCGCCCCGCCGTGGGGTGCAGCATCAAGTGGCGCCCCGGCAACGAGCCGGCGTACCTCCGGGCCGCCGGGTGAGCGCGGCACCGATCCCGGTCGCCCTGGAGGTCGGCCGGCGTCGCGTCTTCGCCACCGCCCTGGAGTGGCCGGGCTGGTCCCGGAGCGGGCGGGACGAGGAGGGGGCGCTCGCCGCCCTGGCCGCGTACGGCGGCCGGTACCGGGCGGCCCTGGGGACCGCGGCCCGGGGGCTCCGGCCGCCGCGGGAGGCCTCGGCGTTCCGGGTGGTGGAGCGCCTGGAGGGCGACGCCACGACGGACTTCGGGGCCCCGGGAAAGGCCCCCGCCTTCGACGACGGGCCCCTGGTGGGGGCGGAGCTCCGTCGGCTGGAGCGGATCCTCCTGGCCTGCTGGGCGGCCTTCGACCGGGCCGTGGAGGCCGCCCGGGGGAAGGAGCTCCGCAAGGGCCCCCGGGGCGGGGGGCGGGAGCTCCGGGCCATCGTGGACCACGTCCTGGGCGCCGATCGCGCCTACCTCACGAGCCTCGGCGCCCGCTCGGCCCGGCAGGGCGAGCCCGTGGAGCGGGAGCCCCACGTCGCCGCCGTCCTGGAGCTGCTCCGGCTCCGGGCCCGGGGCGACCCGCCGCCCCGGACCCCCCGCTCCGGACGCCTGTGGTCCCCCCGGTACTTCGTCCGCCGCTCGGCCTGGCACCTCCTGGACCACGCCTGGGAGATCGAGGACCGGGCGATCGGCTAGACCTCGAGCTCCGCCCCCTCCCGGGCCAGCTCGACCTCCCCCTCCGGCCAGAGCTCCCGGACCCGCTTCAGCATCCGTTCCAGCTGGTCGTCGTCGTGGAGCGGATCGTGGTGGAAGAGCACGAGGCGGCGGACCCCGGCCAGCCGGGCGAAGGCCGCCACGTGCTCGGTGCTGGAGTGGCCCCACCCGGCCCTCGGCGGGTACTCCTCCTCGGTGTACTGGCAGTCGTGGATCAGGAGGTCGGCCCCGGCGGCCACGGGGTAGCCCGAGACCCAGTGGGGCGGGGTCCGGGCCAGGTCCGCCCCCAGCGCGGGCTCGTGATCGGTGAGGTAGGCGAGGATCCTCCCGCCCTCCTCGATCCGGTAGCCGACGGTCGGCCCCCGGTGGACGATGGCCACCCCGGACACCGTGGCCGGACCGATGGGGAACGGGCCGTGAGGGACGTCGTGCAGGACGAGCGCGGCGGGGACCTCGGCCAGCCGGACCGGGAACAGCGGGGGGGAGAGATACGTGGCGATCCGCTCCCGGAGGGGGCGCACGGGCGAGGGCGGTCCCCAGACGTGGAGCTCGACCGACGGATCCCACAGGGGCCCGAAGAACCCCAGCCCCTCCAGGTGGTCCAGGTGGAGGTGCGTCAGCAGGACGTCGATCCTCCGGGGACCGGCCCCGTCCAGGGCCAGGCCCAGGGGGCGGGTCCCGGTCCCCGCGTCGAGGACGAGGAGCGTGCCGTCCGACAGCCGGACCTCGATGCAGGACGTGTTGCCGCCGTAGCGGACCGTCCCCGGGCCGGGCGTGGCCAGCGAGCCGCGGCAGCCCCAGATCCGCGTCCGCACCTCAGGGCCCCGCCGGCGTCTCCCAGAACAGGGCGATCCCCCCCACGAACTCGTCGGGGCGGGCGTACAGCGGGACGGCGGTGACCTCGATGCGGCGGGCCACGCCGTCGCCGCCCACGATGCGGATCGTCCGGTGCGCCGGGCGGCGCTCGGCGAGGACCACCCCCAGGGGGAGGTCCTCCACCCCGAGCGCCCGGCCCTCCTCGTCCCGGGGCCGGAACGCGGCGGCCCACTCCTCCCTGCTCATGACCTGGTGCTCGGCGAACGTCGTCCCCAGGACCTCCTCCGCGGCCTCGTTGAAGAACACGAGGTCGCCGGCCGCGTCCACGATGAACACGGGCGTGGCCAGGGAGGCCGCGAGGTCGCGGGCCAGGATCAACGTCAGGCTGGGCGCGCGCCCGCCGTCCGGCACGCCCGATAGCCTGCCCGGTCCGGACGGGGGCGTCCACCCGCCGTTTCCCCGGGGGGCGGAGGGGGGAAGTAGGGGGGGTGCGACCTGGGAGGTGCGATGGACGGGGCCAGGGTTCGGCGACGCCTCCGCGAGGAGGAGGCCCGCCTGGAGCGGCTGGTCGAGGAGACCCGGCGGGCCCTCGGGGGGCCCGACCGGGACGGGGGGGAGCGCGACCCCCTGGATCACGGCCGGATCGAGATGGACCGGGCCCAGGAGCTGGCCATCCTTGGCCAGGTCGAGGGCGAGCTGCTCGACGTCCGGGCGGCGCTGGAGAAGCTCGCCGCCGGCACCTACGGGACCTGCGAGGCCTGCGGCCGGACGATCCCCGGCGAGCGCCTGACGGCCCGCCCGGGGGCCCGGTTCTGCATCGAGGACCAGCGACGGACGGAACGCCTGGGCAGCCGCGTGGCCTGAGGGCCCGGCCCATCCGCTCCGCCGGTCCTGCGATGATGCGGGCGTGCGCGCCCCGATCCGCCTGTCCGTCGGCTCCCGGCCCCGACTCGGGGTGGAGGAGGCCGGCGCCGTCCTGGTCCGCCGGTGGGGCGTGGAGGGCGAGCTCGAGCCGCTGCCGTCGGAGCGCGACCGCAACCTCCTCGTCCGGGTGGAGGGCGACGCCCGCTACGTCCTGAAGGTGGCGAACGCCGCGGAGGACCCCCTCGTCCTCGACCTGCAGCACCGGGCGGCGGAGCGCCTCCGGGCGGCCGGCCTCCCGGTGGCGAGGGTGGTGCCCGACGCGTCCGGGGCCGAGGTGGTGGAGGAGGACGGGCACCTGGTGCGCCTCCTCACCTACCTCCCGGGGCGGCCGCTGGCGGAGGTGGCGGAGCGCTCCCCCGCCCTCCTCCGCGACGTGGGCCGGACCGTGGGGAGGGCCGCCCGGGCCCTCGCCGGGTTCGACCACCCGGCCGCCCACCGCTTCCTCCACTGGGACGTCCGCCAGGCCCGCCGGGTGATCCCGGCCTGCGCCCGGTCGGTGCCGGACGAGGGGCGGCGGGCGCTCGTGCTCCGGACGCTGGACCGGTTCCGCCGGGAGACGCTCCCCCGGCTCGCGCTGGCCCGGGTGGGCGTGGTCCACGACGACGCGAACGACCACAACGTCCTGGTGGACGACGGGGCCACCCGCGTGACCGGCCTGCTCGACCTGGGCGACGTCGTCGCCACCTACGTGGTGAACGACGCCGCGGTGGCCTGCGCCTACGCCGCGCTGGGCCAGGCCGACCCGCTGGCGGCGGCCGGGGAGGTCGCGGCGGGGTACCGGGAGGCGTTCCCGCTCGAGCCGGCGGAGCTCGAGGCCCTGCTGGGCCTGATCCGGCTCCGGCTGGCCACGAGCGTCGCCGTCGCCGCCCACCAGCACGCGGAGGATCCCTCCGACCCCTACCTCACGGTGTCGGCCGGCCCGGCCTGGTCGCTCCTCGAGCGGCTGGACCGGATCCCGCCCGGCCGGCCGCTGCCCTGGGGCGTCCCCGCGTAGCATCGGCGCCGTGGAGCTCACGGTGCTCGGTACCTCGGGGGCGTACCCGGCCCCCGGCAGGGCGTGCAGCGGGTACCTGGTCCGCCAGGCGGGCGCGGCGATCGTCCTCGACCTCGGCAACGGCGCGCTGGCCAACCTCCTCCGCCACGTCCCCTACGACCGGCTGGACGCGGTCGTGCTCACCCATCGCCACCCCGACCACTGTGTGGACCTGTTCCCGCTCCTGCTGGCCCGGGCGTTCCACCCGGAGCCCCTGCCGCCCCTCCCGGTGCTGGCCGGGCCGGGGGCGCTGGAGCGGGTGGCCGGCCTGGAGGACCCGGAGGGGCGGTCGGCGCTGGCCCGCCGCCTGGAGGGCCGGGACCTCCTCCCGGGCGAGACGATCGAGGTGGGGCCCTTCCGCCTGGAGGCCCGCCCCCTCCCCCACTGGGTGCCGAACCTGGGGATCCGGGTGGAGGCGGACGGGGCCGTCCTGGCCTACACCGGCGACACCGGGCCCTCGGAGGACGTGGCGGCGCTGGCCCGGGGGGCGGACGTGTTCCTCGCCGAGGCCAGCTGGCTGGACGGGCAGGAGGAGGGCCGGGAGCGCTTCCACCTCACGGCCCGGGAGGCCGCGGGGTCCGCCGCCGCGGGGGGCGCGGGGCGCCTCCTGCTCACGCACTTCTGGCCCACGAACGACCGGGCCCGGTCCCGGGAGGAGGCGGCCGAGGCGTTCGACGGCCCCATCCTCCTGGCCGAGGAGGGCCTCACGCTCGACGTCTCGGCCTGACCGCGGCCGTCAGGCCGCCCGGACCGAGAGCACGGGCGGGAGCCGGCGGGCCAGCGTCCTCCAGGTGCCCCCGCCGTCGGCGGAGCCGAACACCTCCCCGGACGTGGCCCCCAGGTACAGGCCGAGCGGGTCCCGGCCGTCGTGGCAGAACGCCTGGCGGAGCACCGTGAGGTAGGCGTCCTCCTGCGGCAGCCCCTCCGTGAGCGCCCGCCAGCTGGCCCCCGCGTCCGCCGTCTCGTACACGCGGACCCGCCCGTCGGGCGTCACCCGGTCCTCGGCGGCCACCAGCGGGACGACGAAGGCCCGGTCGGGGTCCCGGGGGTCCACGACCAGGGGGAACCCGAAGTCCGAGGGCAGGCCGGCCCCGATGTCCTCCCACGTCTCGCCGGCGTCGTCCGAGCGGTACACCCCGCCGTGGAACTGGAGGTACAGGGTGGTGGGCCGCACCGGGGAGCGGTGCAGGTTGTGGACGCAGAGGTCCACCGCGCCCTCCCGGGCCTCCTCCGGGAGGTAGCGGGGGACGAGCCCCCGCACGCCCCGTCGCCAGGTCGTCCCGCCGTCCTCGGTGAGCCACACGCCGGCCGCGGAGATGGCCACGGCCAGCCGGGAGGGATCCCCCGGCCAGGTGGCGACGGAGTGGAGGCAGAGGCCCCCCGCCCCAGGCTGCCAGGCGGCCCGCTCCGGCCGGTCCCACAGGCCCCGGACCAGCGACCAGGTCCGCCCCCCGTCCTCGCTCCGGAACAGCGCCGCCGGGGCCACGCCGGCGTAGAGGAGGCCCTCCTCCTCCCCCGGCTGGATCACCCAGATCCGCTCCACGGCGGCCCCGGCGTCCTCCGGGAAGGCCGGGCCCTCGGCCTGCTCCCACTCCCCCGCCGGGTCGTCGGCCAGGTAGAGGCGGGGACCGAACTGGCCGTGGGTCACGGACGCCAGGTACCGGCCGGCCCGGCGGTCCCGGATCGCGTACTCCACGGCGGAGCCGGGGAACGCGCGGGCGGCCACGGCCAGCTCCCCGCCCCGGGGGCCCCGCAGCACGGCCAGCCCCTTGCGGGTCCCCACCAGGAGCTCGAGCGGGTCCTCCCCCCCGGAGATCGCCGGGAGGACCTGCACGCGGTCGGCCGGCCCGACGCTCGCGTCGGCCGCCGCCCGCTCCCCGTTCACGAACAGGGCGACGTGCTCCCGGACGCTCCCCCGCTCGTCCAGGATCCACCCCGCGAGACGGGGGCGGGTCCGCTCCAGCGCCCGGAGGACCTCGGCCACGGTCCGGCCCGGGACCTCGACCTCCCGGGCTCCCCCGGCCAGGTCGCGGAGCGGCGGACGCAGGACGACGGTGGCCACGACGCGCACTCTACCCCGCTGGCACACTCGGCGGCGTGGGAGGGGTCCTGGTGGGCTGCTGCGGGTTCCCGGTGGCCCGGAGCCGGTACGTGGCCGAGTTCTCCGTCGTCGAGGTCCAGGCCACCTTCTACCAGCTCCCCCGGCCGGGGACGGTCCGGCGGTGGCGGGAGGAGGCCCCGGCGGGGTTCCGGTTCGCCATGAAGGCCTGGCAGCTCATCACCCACCGCCCGTCGAGCCCCACGTACCGCCGGCTCCGGGAGCCGCTGGCCGGGCCGGAGGAGGGCTACGGCTCGTTCCGTTCGACCCCCGAGGTCGAGGAGGCCTGGCGCCGCACGCTGGCCGTGGCCGGGGAGCTCCGGGCGGAGGTCGTGGTGTTCCAGTGCCCCGCGAGCTTCACCCCCACGGACCGGCACGTCGCGGACCTCCGGGCGTTCTTCTCCCGCGTCCCCCGGGACGGCCTCCTGTTCGCCTGGGAGCCCCGGGGCCGGTGGCCCCGGGAGCTCGTGGCCGGGCTCTGCCGGGACCTCGGCCTCGTCCACTGCGTGGACCCGTTCGCCGGGGAGGAGGTCCCGGGCCCGGTCGCCTACTTCCGCCTCCACGGGATCGGTGGCTACCGCTCCCGGTACGCGGACCGGGACCTCGTGGCGCTCCGGGACCGCTGCCGGGCCGCGCTCGAACGTGGAGCGGATGAGGTCTGGGCGATGTTCAACAACGCGACGATGCTCGAGGACGCCCGGCGGTTCCGCCTGCTGCTCGGGGCGGGCCGAGCCGGCTCGGGGTCCGGCTGAGGGGGTGAGCCCGGCGGGCCGACGTCGTACGATCGGCCGGAGACCCGATGCGCCGGGCGATGTTCGCGCCGCTCCTCGACCCCGACCCGGTGCCCCACGGGCCGGAGCCTCCCTACGTCGAGCTGCACCGGTCCGGGGAGCTGGCCCGGCGGGCCCGGGAGGCCCTCGACCTGCTGGGGCCGACGTGCACGGTCTGCCCCCGGCGGTGCAAGGTGGACCGGCGGGCCGACGCCAGGGCGCTCTGCGCGATCGGGCGGCGGGCCGTGGTCGCCTCCCACTTCCACCACTTCGGCGAGGAGGACTGCCTGCGGGGCTGGAACGGCTCCGGCACGATCTTCTTCGGCGGCTGCAACCTGCGCTGCGTGTTCTGCCAGAACTGGGACATCTCCTGGCGCGTCCAGGGCGAGGAGGTCGGCCCCCTCCGGCTGGCCGAGATGATGCTCGAGCTCCAGGCGGGGGGCTGCCACAACATCAACTGGGTGACGCCGGAGCACGTCGTGCCGCAGATCCTGGAGGCCCTGCCGATCGCGGCGGAGGCCGGGCTGCGCCTGCCGATCGTCTACAACACGAGCAGCTACGACTCGCTCGACTCGCTCCGGCTGATGGAGGACGTGGTCTCGATCTACATGCCCGACCTCAAGGTGCTCTCGCCGCAGGCGGCCCGCCGCTACCTCCGCCGGCCCGACTACGGGGAGGTGGCCCGGCGGACGATCGCCGAGATGCACCGCCACGTGGGGCCGCTCGCGTTCGACGAGCGGGGGCTGGCGGTGCGGGGGCTGCTCCTGCGGCACCTCGTGATGCCGGGGATGCTCGGGGAGACGGAGGCCGTGCTGCGGTGGGTGGCCGACGAGCTCGGCCCCGGCACCTACGTGAACCTGATGGCCCAGTACCACCCGGCCGGGCTCGTCACCCGGGGGGACGACTACCCGGAGATCGCCCGCCACGTGCACCGGGAGGAGTACCTGCGGGCCCTGGAGCTGGCCGAGGAGCTCGGCCTCCGCCTGGACCCCAGGAGCCGGGCCGAGGGGCTCCGCCTGGCGCCGGCCCGGTAGCGCGGGCTCAGCCGGCCGGCCGCAGCCCCACCCCGCCGGCGGTGCGGAGCGGCCCGGACCGGGCGTCCCACCGCACCCTGGCCAGGACGTACCACCGCCCCTGGAGCCCGCCGGCGCTGGTCACGACGCCGGCCTCCTCCCCGTCGGCCAGGACCGGTTCGCCGGGACGCACCGGTCCCTCCGCCGCCAGGTGCAGCAGGACCCGGCGGGGGTGCCCGAGGTTCCGGACCTTGGCCACCGCCTCCTGGCCCAGGAAGCAGCCCTTGCCCGACGCCACGGCTCCGTCGAGCCCGCACTCCATCGGGAGGTCGCCGTCGGCGGCGTCCACGGCGAAGCGGGGGATCCCCGTCGCCACCCGCCACGCCTCGACGTCGGCCTCCGCCGCCGGGGCGAAGGCCTCGGCGAACGAAGCTCGGAGCCGCTCCCGATCCTCCTCCGGGCAGATCACGTCCACCCCGTCGCCGAGGGCGGACGGGGCCGAGGAGGCGCCGCCCGGCGCGTCCGGGGGCACCGCCCGCCCGGGGAAGGCGAAGACGGCGAGCTCGGCCGAGCGGTCCTCGAGCCGGACGTCCGAGGAGAGGACGTAGGGCGCCAGGAGGCCGTCGATGGGCCGGGGCTGCGCCGGATCCTGGAGCAGCAGGATCGTTCCCCCCGGGACGGTCACCGTGCACTCGGCGAGCACGGCGCCGGTGGGCGAGAGGAGCAGCGCCCGCCGGGCCCGCCCCGGGGCCAGTCCATCCAGGTCCACGGTCACGAGGTCGTCCAGCCAGCGCAGCGCGTCCCGGCCGGACACGGCCACCTTCCGCCACGACGAGAGGTCGGCGAACGCCTTCCCCGCCGCCAGCAGCTCGGCGGTCCGGGCCTCCGTCCCGGCGCTCAGACGTCCTCCTCCGGGTGCCGGGTGAGCGGCGCCACCTCGTGGGGCTCTCCCGCCAGCAGGTCCTGCGTCCGGATCCGCACCGACTCGGTCTGCGAGCCGGCGGCGAAGATCACGGTCCCGTGCTCGAGGACCTCGGGATCCACGTACATCGGGACGCCGAGCAGCGACCCCATCGGGGGGATGGCCCCCAGCGCGTAGCCCGGGAAGTCCCGCTCGATCTCCTCCTCCGAGGCCAACCGGACGTGCCGGTCCCCCACCGCCTCCCGCACCAGCCGGATGTCGAGCTTGCGGGACCCGGGGATCACGGCCAGCGCGTGCCCCCGCTCCGTGTCGAGGACCACGGTCTTCAGGACCTCGTCGGCCGCGATCCCGAGGGCCCGGGCCTCCTCGATCGTCGTGTAGGTCCGTTCGTGCGGGATCACCTCGAAGGCCAGGCCCCGTCCCCCCAGGGCGTCCGTGACGGCCGACATCGGAACCACCCCCCCGACCAGCCTAGCCCCACCCGCCCTCGACCGGCAGCCCCCCGGTGCTAGGGCTCGGCGTGGTGGTTGCTCGTCGGGAGCCAGCACTCCACCGTGGTGCCCCGGCCCGGCGCGGTCTCCACCCGGCACCAGCCGCCGGCCAGCTCCGCCCGCTCCAGCATCGACCCCAGGCCGAGGTGCCCGGGCTCCGGCCGCCCGACCAGCGCGGGGTCGAACCCCCGCCCGTCGTCCGCGATGCGGATGCGCAGGCCGCCGTGGGCCGAGCGGAGCTCCACGGTGACGCGGGACGGGCCGGCGTGCTTGCGGGCGTTCGCGATGGCCTCCCGGACGATCCGGAAGGCGGTGGCCGAGACGTCCGGCGCCGGCTCCTCGTCCATCCGGTCCTGGACCTCGCCCCGGAAGCCCCCCATCGCCGCCGCCCGCTCCAGGTAGGCGGCGACGGCCCCGGCCAGCCCGCCCTCCACGGAGGGGGGCCGGAGCTCGAACAGGAGGTGCCGGAGGCGCTCGATGGCCTCGGCCACGGCGGCGTGCACCTCCCCGAGGGCGGACCGGCGGGCCGGGTCCTCCTCGCCGGCCATCAGGGCCTGCAGGTGCACGGAGGCCGCGCTCATGGCCTGGATGGGGTCGTCGTGGATGTCCGCGGCGATGCGCCGCCGCTCCTCGTCCTGGGCCCGCTCCAGCTTCGCCATCAGCCGGCGGCGTTCCCGCATCGTGTCGCGGAGGACGGCGAGGCTCTCCCGGAGTGCCTCCTCCGCCCGCTTCCGCTCGGTGATGTCGAGCATCATCCCCCGCCAGTAGACGGGCATCCCCTGCTCGTCCCAGACCAGGACGGCCTCGTCGCGGAACCAGACCTCCCTGCCGTCGCGGGCGATCATGCGGTACTCGCTCCGGAACGGAGCGCCGGTGAGGTTGCTCTCCCGGTGCTCGGCCAGGACCCGGTCCCGGTCGTCCGGGTGGAGCTGGCGGACCCAGAGCTCCGGGTCGGCCCGCCACCGTTCCGGGCTCCACCCCAGGATGGCCTCGACCTGGGGGCTCGTGTAGAGGTTCGTGGACAGGTCGTCCACCGCGTCGATGTAGAGGATCGCGGGCACCCCCTCGACGAGGGCCCGCCAGGCCAGGTCGTCGACGAGGCCCGGCCCCTCGCTCACAGCTTGTACCCGAACCGGCGGAGGAGGGCCTTCCGCTCCGCCTGGTCCTCCTCGGTCTCCACGCCGAGCGGCGAGCCCCCGTCGACGACGCCCAGGATGGCCCGGCCCCCCTCGGTCTCGGTCACCACGACCTCCACCGGGTTCGCCGTGGCGCAGAAGATCCGGCAGACCTCGGGGACCATCTTCACCGCGTTCAGCACGTTGATCGGGAACCCCTCCCGGAGGAACACGAGGAAGGCGTGCCCCGCCCCGATGGCCTGCGCGTTCCGGATCGCGAGC
>DATLZP010000304.1:0-3964 GCA_035573935.1 Actinomycetota bacterium | reverse complement strand
GCTCGACGAGGGGCGGCTGCCCCACGAGTTCTTCGTCATCGAGGAGGGCACCGCCACCGTGACGAGGGACGGGCGGCGGCTGGCCGAGCTCGGACCGGGCGACTTCTTCGGGGAGATCGCGATCCTGGCCGAGGAACGCCGCACCGCCTCCGTCGTGGCCGCGAGCCCGATGCGGCTCATCGTGATGACCGACCGGGACTTCCTCGAGATGGCCCGGGAGATGCCCGAGGTGGCGGAACGCGTCCGGGCCGCGGTGCGGGAGCGCCTGTCCCGGACCGCCCCGGGGTAGGGCCGGGCCGGAGCGGTCCCGACCCCGCTCCCCCCATCCTGCGGGCTGCGTTCAGCGTCCCCGCGCGAGGGGGCGGGGCGGCGGCTCAGACCCCGGCCTTGAAGGCCGCCCAGGCGTCCTGGTAGAGCTGGTCGACCTCCGAGGGGAGCTCCAGCACGTAGGAGCCGGCCGCGAAGTCCGACTCCTGGACCAGCGTCGTCTCCAGGTTCCGGGGGATGTAGCCGGCCCTGCGGAACTCCTCGAGCGACACGCCGGTGATGGGCGGCTGGTAGCCCTCGTAGCTGAAGTTGTCGAGGGCGTTCGTCCGGTCGTACAGGAAGTCGATGAACGCGTGGGCCAGGACGGGGTTCCGGGCCTTCGACGACACGACGATCAGGTCGTTGCCCACCAGCCAGCCGCCCTGGGGCGGGTAGTAGAAGCCGAGCACGTCCACCGGCGTCCCCTTCGGCAGGTAGTAGCGGGCGTAGTTCATGTTCCCCGACCAGGACAGGCGCAGGGCGTGGACGCCCTCCGCCAGCGCCTGGTAGTCCCCCACGGCCACCTTCACGTTCGTGGCGTCGATCATCGCCAGCAGGTCCCGCTCCGCCCGCTCCACCGCGGCCGGGTCCTCGGTGTTCGGATCGGAGCCGTTGCGGATCAGGACCATCCCGATCGTGTCGCGGTACTCGTCGAGCACCCCCGTCAGCCCCCGGTAGGCGGGGTCCCAGAAGAGGTCGAGGGGCATGGGTAGGGCGGCCAGGTCGACGTCCACCATGTCGCGGCGGTACCCGATCCCGGTCTTCCACGTGAGGTAGGGGACCGAGTACCGGGACCCCCGGTCGTAGAACGGGTCCTGGAGGGCGGGCCAGGCGTTGGCCCGGACGTTCGGGAGGTAGGAGTGGTTGAGCGGCATGATCCGCCCGGCGAGCACCAGGTCCCGCAGGTGGTCGATCGTGGGGAAGAACAGGTCGAACTCGACGGTCTCGTTCTGGACCTTCGCGATCGCCTCCGACATCCCCGTGAACTGCGTGTACTCGATCTCCACCCCGAACTCCGCCTCGAACCGCTTCAGGACCTTCTTGTAGATGTAGTCGTTCCAGTTGAAGATCCGCAGCGGGCCCGCCTCCGGGGACAGCCCGTCGGCGATCGCGGGGTTCCGCTCCGAGAGCGGCAGCTCGACCGGGCGGTCCGGTCGGGCCAGGGGGACCTCCGTGGTCCCCCCGGGACCGGTGGCCGGCGTCCGCTCCCGACAGGCGGCCAGGAGCGCGCCGGCCCCGGAGACGGCGAGCGCGCCGGAGGCCGAGCGACGGAGGAACTCCCGGCGGGAGAGACGGCGCTCCTTCGGGTGCAGCGACATCTGGACCCCCCTGCGGACGGCCGGCCCGTCCGTGGGCGCCATCTAGGGGGCTCCACCCCCCGGTGTCAAGCGAGCCCCCGCCGGCCGGCGTGACCTGGGGTCAGCGCGGGGGCCGGCGCTGGGCGGCCCGGGCCGGGGGAGCGGGTACGATGCGCGCCATGCCGGAGGTCCTGGGCCGGGGGAGGCGCCGCCGGGACCGGGGCCCCACCGGGCTCGCCGCCCTCTACCCCCGCGGGTTCTGGCAGGCGCTGGCCGCGCCGGGGCTCCTGTGGCTGGTGGCGCTGTTCCTCGTGCCGTTCTACGCCATCCTGGCCACGGCGACGGGCCGCGTGGATCCAATCTTCGGCACCGCCCTCCCCGAGTGGAACCCGCTGTACTGGCAGCCGGACGCGTTCGGGTACGTGGTCCACGAGCTCGCCGCCCCCCAGGGCATCTTCCGGATCGTCTTCCTGCGGACCCTCCGCTACGTGGCCTCGGCCGTCGTCCTCTGCCTCGTGCTCGGGTACCCCGTCGCCTACTACATGTCGCGCCTGCGCGGTCGGGCCCGGAACACGTTCCTCCTGCTGATGGTCCTGCCGTTCTGGGTCAGCTACCTGATGCGGATGCTGGCCTGGGTGAACCTCCTCCAGCGGGACGGCTTGGTGAACCGGGTCCTCGAGCTCACGGGGATCCTCGAGCCCCAGCGCTGGCTGGAGGGGAAGTCGCTCACCGTGGTCCTGGGCCTCACCTACGGCTACGTCCCGTTCCTGATCCTCCCGGTGTTCGCCGCCCTGGACCGGATCGACCGGCACGTGGTGGAGGCCGCGCTCGATCTGGGGGCCAGCCCCGCCCGGACGTTCCTGCGGGTAACCCTCCCCCTCTCCCGCCAGGGCGTGCTGGCGGGGACGGCGATCATCACGCTCCCGATGTTCGGGGACTTCTACACCGCCCAGCTCCTGGGGAACCTCCAGACGTCGATGATCGGGAGCCTGGTCAACTTCTACCTCCAGGGCAGCACGCTGGGCTCGGCGCAGGCCAGGGGCGCGGCGCTCGTGGTCGTCCTGGCGGCGATGGTGAGCCTGCTCACCGTGTACTACCTGGTGAGCACGGCCCGGGCCGCCCGGGAGGCGGAGCGGTGAGCCCGCCGGGCCGGGACCGGCTCGGATGGCTCCTGCCCGACCCCTGGCGGCGGCCCCGGTTCCTCGCCGTCTACGCCTGGCTGTTCGTCGCCTGGAGCGTCCTCCCGGTCCTGGTGGCGGTGCTGTTCTCGTTCAACGCCGGGCGGTCCCGGAGCACGTGGCAGGGGTTCTCGCTCCGCTGGTACCTGTCCGACCCCGACCTCTCCGTGGTCCACGACCCGACGCTCCGGGGGGCGGTGCTCCAGAGCCTGGAGCTCGCGGTCCTCACGATGGCGGTGGCCACGCCGATCGGGGTGGCCCTGGCCCTGGGGCTGGCCCGGTGGCGGGGGAGGGTCTCGCAGCCGGCCAACCTGCTGATGCTCTTGCCGCTCGTCACTCCGGAGATCGTCCTCGCCTCCGGGCTGTTCCTCGCGTTCGTCCACCTGTACCGGGCGGTGCCGTTCGGGACCCCCGCGCAGCTCCTGGGACACGTGACGTGGTCGATCCCCTACGTCGTGGTCGTGCTGCGGGGACGGCTCTTCGGGCTGGGCCGGGAGTACGAGGAGGCGGCGATGGACCTCGGGGCCAGCCCGGCGGAGGCGCTCCGGCGGGTGCTGCTCCCCCTCCTGGCCCCGGCCATCCTGGCCGCGTTCCTGATCGTCTTCGCGCTCTCGATCGACGACTTCGTGACGAGCCAGTTCCTGTCCTCGGGGGAGGGCACGGTGACGATCCCGATGCTGATCTACGGCACCGGGCGGACCGGGGAGAACCCCTCGCTGAACGCGGTGGCCACGGTGATGCTGGTGCTCTCGCTGGGCGCCCTGGCCCTGGCCGGCGCCGCGCTCCGGAGCTTCTCCCGGCGCCGCGGCGCCCGAGCCTCCGCGGCCGGGGAGCTGATGCGGTTCGAGCTCTGAGGCGGCCGCCCGGGGGAGCCCGGGGAGGGCCGTTCGACCCTGGACGGGGCCCCGGGAGCCCCCTACCATCGGTGCCGGGAGGGAGCGTGGGCGAGGAGCGACCGACGGAGAGCCACGAGCAGGTGGTCGACACCCTGCTCGACCTGCAGCGGCGGCTGCGGGGCGAACGGGACCCGGAGCCGGAGGCGCGGGCCCCCGCGGCCCCACCCACCCGGGCCCGGGCCGGGCTGGCGGAGCGCCCATCGCTGCCCCCGGACGGCGTGGAGGTCCGGGCGGCGGACGACCTCCGGGTGGCGGCCGCTCCCCGGGACGAGCCGGGCCCGGCGGC
>DATLZP010000303.1:0-12715 GCA_035573935.1 Actinomycetota bacterium | reverse complement strand
CGGCGGAGCCTCCGCCCCGGCCACGCCGAGCCCCCTGGCGTCGAGCCCGGCGACCTGCTCCCCCCGCGGCCGCGTCCTCCGGCTCGTGGCCCGGGGGATCGCCTTCGACGCGACCTGCCTGGCGGCGCCGGCCGGGCGGCCCTCCGTGATCGAGTTCCGGAACGAGGATCCAGGCATCCGCCACAACGTGGCCATCTCCACCGAGCCCACCGGGGGGCGGGAGCTGTTCCGGGGACGGATCGTGGAGGGGCCGGGGACGACGACGTACCGCCTCCCCTCCCTGGAGCCCGGGACCTACTTCTTCCGCTGCGACATCCATCCGCCGCAGATGCACGGCACCTTCGTCGTGGCCTGAGGGCCGACCGACGCGCGGGCGATTCCCCCGCCCGGCCCCTCCTCGGGGCAGGCATCACCGTTCCGGACCCGCGTCGCCCGGACGGGGGATGCCCCATGGTCGGATCAAGCGAGCTCCCCGTCGGGCCGATACCCGTAGCGAGCGAGGACGGGAAGGACGCGGGTGACGGCCGAGACGACCGGGGACGCGGACCGCCGGCTCGCGGTGCTCGACGCCGCGGGCCGGTTGCTGTCATCGCCGGACGCGCCCGGGGAGCGGACGCAGGAGCTCCTCGAGGGGTTGATCCGGGAGCTCCGCCGGGCCGACCAGGAGCTCCGCCAGGCGGACGCGAAGTACCGGGCCCTCGTGGAGCAGATCCCGGCGATCGTCTACATCGACGTCGCCGACGATTCGATGTCGACGTCCTACGTGAGCCCGCAGATCGAGGAGCTGCTGGGGATCGCCCCCGAGGAGTACGTCGCCGACCCCGACCTCTGGTACAAGCACCTCCACCCCGAGGACCGGGAGCGCGCCCTCGAGACCTACCTCGCCGGCCGGGAGTCCGGGCAGCCCTTCACGTTCGAGTACCGCCTCGTGGGGCGGGACGGCCGGGTGGTCTGGTTCCGGGACAGCGCGGTCGTGGTGAAGGACGGCGACGGCCGCCCGGCCTTCATCCACGGGGTGATGCTGGACATCACGGAGGCGAAGAAGGCCGAGGAGCAGCTGGCCTTCCTCGCCTACCACGACAGCCTCACCGGGCTCCCGAACCGGGCGATGTTCGAGGAGCTCCTGGAGCTGGCGTTGGCCCGGGCCCGCCGCCACGGCCTGGCGGTGGCCGTCTTCTCCCTCGACCTCGACGACTTCAAGCTCGTGAACGACAGCCTAGGGCACGAGGCCGGGGACGAGCTGCTGCGCCAGCTCTCCGCCCGGCTCCGGGAGGCCACGCGGGAGACCGACCTCGTGGCCCGGCAGGGGGGCGACGAGTTCCTCCTGCTGCTGGCCGACCTGGAGACCGTGGTCCGGGCCCCGCTCCCCGAGGAGGCCGACGGCGCCCTGCTCGTCGCGGAATCCGTGGCCGCCCGGATCCAGGAGGCCCTGCGGCAGCCGTTCCAGCTCGCCGGGACCGAGATCTACGTCACGGCCTCCATCGGCATCAGCATGTTCCCCCAGGACGCCCAGGACGGGCAGACGCTCCTGCGGAACGCCGACGCGGCGATGTACCAGAGCAAGAAGGCCGGCCCCGGCGGCTACGTCCTCCACCGGCCCTCCGACGCCGACGCGCTCACGAAGCTCTCCCTCACCACGCGGCTCCGTCGGGCGGTCGAGGATCGGAACTGGGAGCTGCACTACCAGCCGCTCGTGGACCTCTCCGACGGCCGGATGGTCGGGGTCGAGGCCCTGATCCGGTGGCCGGACCCGAACGGCGGGCTCGTGCCGCCCGGCGACTTCATCCCGCTGGCGGAGGAGATGGGGCTGATCGAGGCCATCGGCGACTGGGTGGTCGAGGAGATCTGCCGCCAGGACGCCCGCTGGCGGGGGGAAGGCCTGGAGCTGGAGCTGGGCTTCAACCTCTCGCCCCGCCAGCTGTGGCAGCCCGACCTGGCCGGGAAGATCCTCGCCCAGCTGGCCGAGGCCGGGATCGAGCCGGAGCGGGTGGTGGTGGAGATCACCGAGCACGCCGCGATGACCGACCCCGAGCGCACGCAACAGATCCTCCGGGAGCTCCGGGGCCGGGGCCTGCGGATCGCCCTCGACGACTTCGGCACCGGCTACTCCTCGCTCTCCCGGCTGAAGGACCTGGAGGTGCAGATCCTCAAGATCGACCGGGGCTTCGTCCGCGACTGCCACCTCGAGCTCAGCAAGGGCAGCATGGTCCGGGCCATCGTGGCCATGGCCGAGGGCCTGGGGATGGTCCCGCTGGCCGAGGGGATCGAGCGGGAGGAGGAGTGGCGGTTCCTCACCGCCCACGGGTGCCCCTTCGGGCAGGGCTACCTGTTCAGCCGACCCGTCCCGGCCGAGGAGATCTCCGCGCTGGCCCGGCGGGCCGGGTTCCGCCTCGTCGGCGACGCCTCGTAGGGACCCTCAGCGGCGGCGGGGCTTCCGCAGCATCGAGCGGCGGCCGCTGGAGCCGGAGAACACCAGCCGGGGCGGCGGGATCTCCATCCCCTCCTCGGTGAACGACTCCCGGAGGTCGAGGCGGGCCGCCATCCGGCCCACGTCCCCCCGCTGCTCCGGCGTGACGAGCGTGACGCCCGTGCCGGCCCGGCCGGCCCGGGCCGTGCGGCCCACGCGGTGGACGTAGCCCTTGTCGTCGTCCGGTGGATCGAAGTTGATCACGTGGGTGATCCGGTGCAGGTCGAGGCCGCGGGCCGCCACGTCCGTGGCCACCAGCGTGTCGACCTTCCCCGCCTCGAACCGGGCCAGGGCCCGCTCCCGGGCCGGTTGGGCGAGGTCCCCGTGCAGCGCCTCGGCCGCCACGCCCCGGGCGACCAGCCGGCGGGCCAGCCGGTCGGCCCCCCGCTTGGTGCGGACGAACACCAGGGCCAGGCCCCGGTGGCCGGCCAGGAGCTCCACGAGCGCGTCCACCTTCCCGTGGGCGTCCACGGGGAGGAAGCGGTGGTCGGCCTCCGCCACGGTGGGGGTCTCAGAGGCCACCTCGTGGAGGCGCGGGGAGCGGGTGTAGGCGTGGGCCAGGCGGCCCACCTGGCCGTCCAGCGTGGCCGAGGTGAAGATCGTCTGGCGGGACCGGGGCAGGCGCCGGACGATCCGGTCCACCTGGGGCTGGAACCCCATGTCCAGCATCCGGTCCGCCTCGTCGAGGACGAGGATCCGGACCTGGGACAGATCGACGAGCCGGCGGGCGGCCAGGTCCTCCAGCCGGCCGGGCGTGGCCACGACGACGTTGGCCCGGGCCGCGGCCCGGGACTGCTCGCGGAGCGGCACCCCGCCGTAGGCGACGGCCACCCGGAGCCCCCGCGCCGCGAGGACCGGCGCCAGCTCCTCCCGCACCTGGAGGGCCAGCTCGCGGGTGGGGACCAGGACCAGCGCGGCGGGCGGGGAGGCCTCCGACGAGAGGCGCTCGGCGATCGCGACGCCGAACGCGAGGGTCTTGCCGGATCCGGTCGGCGACTTCACCAGCACGTCCCGGCCGGCGAGCGCGTCGGGGAGGACCGCCGCCTGGACGGGGAAGGGGACGTCCGCGCCTCGGGCGGCGAGCGCGCGGATCACGGAACGGGAGACGCCGAGGGCGGCGAAGGTCGAAGCGGTCACGGTACGTCTGCTCCTCCGGGCCCATCGGGCCCTCCACGGGGCGAGGTCGCGGCTCGCCCGGGTGGGAGGAGCGTGAACCTCACGGGTCGGCGGTCGCCGTCCCTGCGGACCACCGTACCAGAGGAGAGGGTCGACCGACCCCTGCCCCACACCGCCACCCGGTCGAGCGGCCCGCGGCCCCCGGGGGACGCGTCCGCCCCGCCTCCCGGTGGGTAGGCTGGCTGTGAGGGGCTCGCCGAGCCCGTCCCGATGGCGCCGGCGCCCCCGCGGCGGGACCACCCACCGCGGGGCGGGCGAGGGGGAGGAGAGGAGATGGAGCGGAAGGATCTGGAGGAGCTCGCCGCGCAGCTTTGCGTCGACAGCATCCGGGCCACGACCGCGGCGGGCTCGGGGCATCCCACGTCGTCGATGTCGGCCGCCCACCTCGCCGCGGTGCTGTTCGCGAACCACCTCCGCTACGACGTGGCCGACCCCGAGGACCGGGCCAACGACCGCTTCGTCCTCTCCAAGGGGCACGCGGCGCCGCTCCTCTACGCGCTCCTGAAGGCGATCGGGGCTATCTCCGACCAGGAGCTCCTCTCGCTCCGGAAGCTCGACAGCCCCCTCGAGGGGCACCCCGCCCCGGGGCCCGGGATGCCCTGGGTGGACGTGGCCACCGGTTCGCTCGGCCAGGGCCTGGCCGTGGGCCTGGGGATGGCCCTGGCGATGGAGATGGACGGGTTGCCCGGACGGGTCTGGGTGCTCATGGGCGACTCCGAGATGGCGGAGGGCTCGGTGTGGGAGGCGATGGCGAACGCCGCCCATCACGGCGTCCGCCGCCTGGTGGGGATCGCCGACGTGAACCGCCTCGGACAGCGGGGGCCCACGATGCTGGGCTGGGACACCGCGGCCTACGCCGCCCGGGCCCGGGCCTTCGGCTGGCGGGCCATCGAGGTGGACGGCCACGACGTGGAGGCGATCGACGGGGCCTACCGGGAGGCCGCGGATGGCGAGCGCCCCACGCTCGTCGTGGCTCGGACGCAGAAGGGCCACGGGGTGTCGTTCCTCGCGGACCGGGAGGGGTGGCACGGGAAGGCCCTGTCGGAGGAGCAGGCGGCGAAGGCCATCGAGGAGCTGGGTGGCGAGCGCGACCTCCGCGTCACGCCGGCCAGGCCGGAGCCGATCCCGGTCGGTCCTCCCGTCGCCACCGGCGTGGCCCTGCCGGCGTACGACGAGAAGATCGCCACGCGGAAGGCGTTCGGGGAAGCCCTGGCGGCGCTCGCCGCCCGTCCCGACGTCGTGGTGCTGGACGGCGAGGTCTCGAACTCCACCTACACCGAGGACTTCGAGCGTGAGGCCCCGGACCGGTTCCTGGAGATGTACATCGCGGAGCAGTGCATGATCGGGACGGCGGTCGGCCTCCAGGCGATGGGCAAGATCGCGTTCGCCGCCACGTTCGGCGCGTTCCTCACCCGGGCCTACGACTTCGTGCGGATGGCGGCCGTGGGGCGGGCCGACCTGCGCCTGTGCGGCTCGCACGCCGGCGTGTCGATCGGGGAGGACGGCCCCTCGCAGATGGCCCTGGAGGACCTGGCGATGATGCGGGCGGTGCACGGCTCCACCGTGCTCTACCCGGCCGACGGCAACGCGGCGGCCAAGCTGACCGCGGCCATGGCGGACCTCCCGGGGATCTCCTACCTCCGCACCACGCGGGAGGCCACGCCGGTCCTGTACGGCCCGGACGAGGAGTTCCCGGTCGGAGGGAGCAAGGTCCTCCGGGCGAGCGAGGCCGACCGAGCGACGATCGTGGGCGCCGGCGTCACCGTGTTCCAGGCCCTCCGGGCGGCCGAGGAGCTGGAGGCCGACGGGATCCCGGTCCGCGTGATCGACGCGTATTCCGTGAAGCCGATCGACGCGAGCACCCTCCGACGGGCACTGGATGAGACCGGGCTGATCGTCACGGTGGAGGACCACTGGATCGACGGAGGGCTGGGGGACGCCGTCCTGGCCGCCCTGGCCGAGGCCGGGCCGCTGACGGGGCGGGTGGCCCGGCTCGGCGTGCGGGAGATGCCGGGCTCCGGCACGCCCGACGAGCTCCGGGAACGGGCGGGCATCTCCGCCTCCGCGATCGCGGCCGCGGTCCGGCGGGCCCTGGGCTAGGGGCGCGGCCGCCTCCCGGGCCGTTGCGTCGAGCAGCCATAGCGCGCGCCGGCCCCGCGGTGTACCGTTGCCCCGGGTGGCAGGGGGGTGTCTCCCACGATGGGTGAGCGTTCGGGTTCGCACGGGCTGCTGGGGTTCCGCGGGGCGCCGCGACGCCCCCTGGGCGTCGTGGTCGTGGAGCCCCTCCCCCTGGTCCGGGCGGAGCTGGCCCGGCTCCTCCGCCATCAGCCCGACATGGAGCTGCTGGCCGAGGTGGGATCGGTGCAGGAGGCGGTGGCCGCGGTCCGTCCGATCCTGCAGAGCCGCCTCGCCGTCGTGGTCTCCCTGGGCCTCACCGAGGAGCGGGGCTCCTTCTGGCTGATCCGCTCGCTCCGCGAACGGTTCCCGGTGGCCACGATCATCGCCTGCGGGGGGAGCGTCGATCCGGCCACGATCTCCCGGGCGCTGTTCGTGGGGGCCGACGGCTACGTCGACGAGGGCGTGGAGCCCGCGAGCTTCGTCGAGGCGATGCGGGCGGCCTCGGAGGGCGAGATCGTGCTCCTCCGGCCCGGCGACCGGCTCGCCCGCACCGGCCCCGGGATCGCGCTCCGGGAGGAGCTCGAGGACAAGCTCACGGTGACCGAGCTGGGCGTGCTGGCGGGTGCCGCCCGGGGCCTCTCGCTAGGGGAGATCGGCTGGAGCCTGGGGCTCGCCGACCGCACGGTGCGGAGCCTGCTCCCGAGGATCTACGCCAAGCTCGGAGTCCCCGGGCCGCTCGCCGCGCTCCGCATGGCCGTCCGGTCCGGTCTGGTGACGGTCGCCGCCCGGTAGCCGAGGCGGCTGCCTGCTACGCTGGCCCGCCGGATGGGCGAGCACAGGGAAGTGATCCACGAGCGGCTCCACCTGCGGGAGCCGAACACCGAGCGGTTGCGCAAGACGGCCGCCGGACGCCTGAAGCGCCTCGTGGCCCAGGGCTGGCGGGAGACCCAGCGCTGGAACCGGGGGGAGTACATCGAGGTCCGGCTGGAGCGGAGCGGCGTCGCACCCGAGCGCCTCCGCCTCCCGCGGCACGAGCCCGAGATCCGGGACCGCCCCAGGGGGAGGGGCGACCGCCAGGGCTTCCGTCGCTGAGCCGGAGCCGCCCCGCGGCGAGGAACCGCACCAAGGGACCGGATATCCTCCGGCCAAGAGCCGTTCTCGCCGGACGGTCACCGCCTGTGCTACCCTGAGGCCGTACAGCGTTCGTCTGCCCGCGCCGGCGCCCAGGAGAGCGAGCCATGACCGACGACCGGAGCCCCGCCACCGCCCGGCCCGGCCACCGGGAAGCCCGGGCCCACGCCGCGCCCCAGCCGTTCCCCTACCCGCTGCGACGGGAGTACGTCGAGCCCGACTGGCGGCGCCTCCCCGGGTACCGGGACGTGGGTCCCGAGCAGTGGGAGAGCGCGCAGTGGCAACGGGCCCACACCGTGAAGAACCTGAAGGAGTTCAAGGAGGCCCTGGGGGACTTCCTCTCCGACGACCTCCTCGAGGACATCGCCCGGGACCAGGCCGAGCGGGCCACGATGTCGATGCTGATCCCGCCCCAGATGATCAACACGATGGACGAGCGGGACCTCCGGGCGGACCCCGTCCGCCGGTACATGGCCCCCGCCTTCTCCGAGCGGGATCCGGAGTGGCCGAGCCACCCGATGGCCTCCCGGGACTCCCTCCACGAGGCCGACATGTGGGCGGTGGAGGGCCTCACCCACCGCTACCCGACCAAGGTGCTGGCGGAGCTGATCCCCACCTGCCCCCAGTACTGCGGGCACTGCACCCGGATGGACCTGGTCGGCAACGACACCGCCCAGGTCCTGAAGTACCGGTTCGAGCTCAAGCAGCAGGACCGGTGGGAGGCGATGCTCGACTACCTGCGACGGACCCCCGTGGTGCGCGACGTCGTGGTCTCCGGCGGCGACATGGCGAACGTGCCGATCCACCGCCTGGAGGCCTTCGTGATGGCCCTCCTCGACATCGAGCACATCCGGGATATCCGGCTGGCCACGAAGGGCCTGATGGGGATCCCCCAGCATTTCCTCCAGGACGAGGTGAAGGCGGCGGCGGAGCGGATGGCCCGACGGGCCAGGGAGCGGGGGGTGGACCTCGCCGTCCACACCCACGTGAACGCGGCCCAGCAGGTGACCCCGTTGGTCGGGCGGGCCGTCCGGGTGTTCCTGGACGCCGGGTTCCGCGACGTCCGCAACCAGGGGGTGCTGCTGCGGGGCGTGAACACGTCGGCCGAGCAGCTGCTGGAGCTCTGCTTCATGCTGCTCGACCACGCCAAGGTCATGCCCTACTACTTCTACGTCTGCGACATGATCCCCAACTCCGAGCACTGGCGGACCGCGGTGTGGGAGGCCCAGGAGCTCCAGCACGCGATCATGGGCTACCTGCCGGGCTTCGCCACCCCCCGGATCGTGGTGGATGTGCCGTTCGTGGGGAAGCGGTGGGCCCACCAGCTCGTGGACTACGACCGCGTCCGGGGCGTCTCCTACTGGACGAAGAACTACCGGACGGGGATCGAGTACGACGACCCCGAAGCTTTGTCCCGCCGGTACCCCTACTACGACCCCATCTCCACCCTGCCCGAGGAGGGGAAGGCCTGGTGGCGGGAGCAGACCCGCCGCGCCGAACCGAGTCCGGTGGGCGTGTAGGTGGGCCGGTCCGGGACGCCGGGGCTCGCCCCCGGTAGACCGTAGGCCGGGGCTTGCCCCCGGGTAGACCGTAGGCCGGGGCTTGCGCCCGGCCGGGGGTGAAAGGCCGACGGCCGGGCGCGAGGCCCGGCCCACGGGGATCGGGTCGGGCCGGGCGCGAGGCCCGGCCTACGGGGGTGGGCTCAACCCCGGAGCACCTCCTCGAACAGATCGTTCCAGGCCGTGAATTCCTCGCCGGTGTACGCCCGGTACTGATGGAGGTTGGCTGCGGCGAGGTCGTCGGGGGGGAACAGCAACGGGCTGTTCGCCAGCGTCTCGTAGTAGGCGCGGTCGGCCCCCTTCAGCTCCTCGGCCTTCCGCAGCATGATCTCCCGCACCCCCTGCACCGGCGTCATGTACAGGACCCAGTCCGTCACCATCGCCGCGATCTCGGGTCGGTAGAAGAAGTCCATGAACAGGTGGGCGTCACGGGGGTGCTCCGCCCCCACCGGGATCTCGAGGGGGGTGGCCCAGATCACCCCGCCCTCCTCCGGGACGACGAACTCCAGGTCGGGCGCGCCGCCCAGGTACTTGTAGTAGAAGATGTCGCCGGACCAGGCCATCGAGGCCCACGTGTTCTTCGCGACGAGGTCGTCGATGTAGTCCTGCCCGTAGTACTTGCGGACGATCCCCGCCTCCCGCTGCTCGATCAGCTTCTCCTTGGCCCGCTCGGCGTCGTCGAGGGTCGCCGCCTGGGGATCGACCCCGAGCATGAGGAGCGTGAGGGTCATCGTGTCCACCATCTCGGTGAGCATCCCCACCCGCCCCTCGAGCCGAGGATCCCAGAGGTCGCCGAAGGCCGTGATCTCGCCGCCCACCAGGTCGGGGTGGTACGCGATCCCGGTGACCCCTCCCTGCCAGGGCACGCTGTGCGCGTTCCCCGGGTCGTAGACCGGGTCCCGGAAGGCCGGGAGGAGGTTCGCGTCGACCGTCGGGAGCAGCGAGCGATCCAGGGGGAGTAGCCACCCCTGCTCGACCATCAGGGCCACCACCCAGTCGGAGAGCGCGATGATGTCCCAGCCCGTGGGCTGCCCGGCCTCGAACAGCGGGACCAGGCGGGAGAAGAACGCGTGGTTGTCGTCGATGATCTCCCGGTACTCGACGCGGATCCCCGTCTCCTCCTGGAACGCCTCCAGGGTGGGGCGCCGCCCGCCCCGGGCCCGGTCGATGTACAGGGGCCACTGGGCCACCGAGAGCTCGCCCGCCACCGGGGGGAGCTCCCTCGGCGAGGGGGTGGGGCTCACGGCGCCGGTGGGCGCGACCCCCGCCTCCCGCCCGCAGGCCGCCAGGAGCGCCGCGGCCCCCAGACCCAGGCTCCCCCGGCCGGCCCGCCGCAGCAGGTCCCGGCGGGAGAACCGCTGTCCCAGCGCTCGCCTCCACGCGTCGTCCATGCCGATCTCCCCGCGCCGCGTTCCCGGGGCCATCGTGCTCCTGACCAAGCGCTTGGTCAAGCCCTGCGGATGGTACCGTGGTCCACGTGAGCCGGCTCCTCACGGTCCTCGCCGCGCAGGTGCGCCCGGTGGCCTTCGACCCGGAGGGCACCTTCGCTCGGTTCGAGGAGCACGTGCGGACGGCCGTGCGCGCCTTCCCCGACGTGGACCTGCTCGTGTTCCCCGAGCTCTACCTGACGGGCGAGGACCCGTTCACGGGGGGACCGACCGACTTCCAGCAACGCGTGGCGGTGGAGGTCCCCGGCTCGTTCACGGAGCGGGTGGGGAAGGTGGCCGCGCGGGCGGAGCGGTGGGTCGTGGCCGGCTCGGTCTTCGAGCGGGCCGACGGCCACGTCTACAACACCGCCCTGGCCTTCTCCCCCGCCGGCGACCTGGTCGCCACGTACCGGAAGCTCTTCCCGTGGCGCCCGTTCGAGACGACCGAACCGGACGACCGCCCGCCCACGGTGTTCGAGATCCCGGGACGGGCCCGGGTGGGTCTGATGATCTGCTACGACGGCTGGTTCCCGGAGGTGGCCCGGGGCCTCGCCTTCGGGGGGGCCGAGCTGATCGTCCACCCCACGCTCACCACGACCCCGGATCGGGAGCAGGAGCTCGTGCTGGCCCGGGCCAACGCCATCGCCAACCAGCTCTACGTGGTGAACGTGAACTCGGCCACCACGGTGGGGGGCGGCCGGAGCATCGCGGTGGACCCCGAGGGGCGTCCGTTGTTCGAGCTGGGGCAGGGGGAGGAGCTCGCGATCGAGACCCTCGACCTGGACCGGGTGGACGTCGTGCGCCGGGGCGGCACGCGGGGCGTGACCCGGGCCTTCCAGCACGTGCAGCAAGCCCCCCGCCCCGCGTTCGAGGCCTACCGCCGCTTCCTCGCCGATCCTCGCTGACGGCCGGCCGGGGGGCTCCCCACCAGCCGCTCGAAGAGCCGGGTCAGCATCCGCTCCGTGGGGAGGGCGGGGTCGAACGACTGCTGCTGCACCAGGCCGTCCGCGGCCGTGGCGAACGCCTCCCCCAGGCTCTGGGCGTCGAAGCCGTCCAGGCCCCGCTCCTCGCGGAGCTCGCCGAACAGCTTCACGAACGGGGCCCGCCACCGCTGGTACTCGGCCGCCATCCGCCGGCGCACGACGTCGTCGGTGAGGGCGTAGCTGTAGAGCGCGAAGTGGACCCGGAGGACGTCGGTGGTGGCCGGCTCCGCCATCCAGGCGATCACGGCCCGCATCCGATCCTCGGCCGTGCCGGGTCCGTCCACGAGCTCCTCCAGGGGCTCGATCCAGTCCCGACGGGCGTGGACCACGAGGGCGAGGATCAGGTCCCGCTTGTCCCTGAAGTGGTAGTGGACCATCCCGTGGGAGATCCCGGCCAGGTCGGCCACCCGCCTCGTGGTGAACCGTTCCAGCCCCTCGGCGGCCAGGACCTGCCGGGCCGCGCCCAGGATCCGCTCCCGGGTGGCGGCGGCCCGGGCGGCCCGGGCACCTGCGGCGGTCGCGCTCACGGCTCCAATCATCCGCCACGCGACCGCGACCCGGCCAGGCGAGGGGCCCGGGGTCGGGCCGTCAGATCCAGGCCGCCGGGGTCATCCGGCTGCGCCGTCGGGACGCCCCCGGTCGGGAAGGCCGACCGCGTCGGTGCGGAACCCCGGACGGCCGGAGGAGGACGCGGAGAGGGCGGGGGGCGATCAGGTCGGGTTCGTGTAGTAGGGGCAGTCCTGGCGGTAGGGAAGGACGAGCTTCTTCACCCGGGGCTCCCGGTCGAAGTCGAACGCCCCGGAGAGGGGGTCGGCGCGCCGGTCCCGCTCCGTCATCGGCTCCAGGCCGAACACGTGCTCGATGAAGGCGAGCACCGAGGAGAACTCGTAGACCGTGGAGTCGATGTACCCCCCGTCGGGGTTGTCCCCTCGTCGGGTCCACGGAGAGATGATCAGCGCGGGGGTCCGCGGCCCGAGGCCCATGACGTCGTAGTGGGGCGGAGGCACGTGGTCGTAGAACCCGCCGAAGTCGTCCCAGACGATGACCAGGGCCGTGGTGGGCCAGTACTCGCTGCGCATCAGCGCGTTCACCTGCTGCACGGTCCAGTTCTCGCCGGCGCACACGCTCGCCCCGCCCCCCGGGTGCTCGTTCAGTCCCTCCGGCGGCACGAGCCACGAGACCTGCGGCAGCCGCCCCTTCCGCAGATCCTGGATGAAGTGCTCCGGGTCCTGCACCTTCCGCCACATCGGGCCGAACCGCACGTGCCGGATCGCCTGGAGGGCGTTCATCCACTGGTCCTCGTTCGCGTAGTACTTCCAGCTGATCCCCCGTTCCTCCAGCTGGTCCTGGATCACCGGGATGTCGAAGCACGTCCGGATGTCCTCCCAGTACTGAGCTATCCGGACCAGCTGGTCCGGGATCTCCGCGGTGATCGCCTCCTCCAGCCGCATGATGCGCCGGACGTCGCGACGGCCGAGACCGTCGCGGAACTTCTTCGTGTACTCGCGGGGGTCGTCGCAGTAGTTGCCCTCGGTGTCGACGTTCGTCTTGTTGTCCACGATGAGGTTGGCCTGCGCCGCGACCGTGTAGAGGTGCTCGGGGAACGTGGGCCCGTACATCGAGGTGAAGAACATGTCGGCCAGCACGAACCGGTCGGCGTAGGCCCAGTAGGCGGGGATCGAGCGGCGCGTGTGCTGCACGTACCCGGAGAGGTCGCGCCCCTGGCCGATGATGTTGAACCCGTTCATCTCCCCGCCGTTGATCGCGTACAGGCCCGAGGCGAACCCGTGCGTGATGTCGTGGGGCTGGACGTCCGGCGCGCGACGGAGGGGGACCGTCGGGCCGTCCACGCAG
>DATLZP010000302.1:0-4927 GCA_035573935.1 Actinomycetota bacterium | reverse complement strand
CACTGGACGTTGTCCTCGACCACGACGTCGGGCCGGACCTCCTCGTAGATCTCGAGGAGCCGCGGCTGCACGTAGCGCGCGCCGTCCACGATGGCCTGCCAGGTGGGCCGGTAGAACCCCTCGAGCTGCTCGATCGTGGGCCTGCGGAACTCCGGGGCCGTGTCCCGGATGAAGTCCTTCCAGAACTGGCCGGGCTCCTCCTCGACCTCCGGGGGAGGCGTGAGGCGCATCCGCGCCTCCTCGAACCCCTTCGCCTCCAGCGTGCCGGCGAACGACTCCTCGACGATGAAGACCACGCGGTGCCCCCGCTCCCGGAGCACGTTGCCGATCCCCACGCAGTTGTTCGTGGGGCCGAAGGCTCCCTCCGGGAAGAACACGATCGTCCTGCGCTCCTCGCCCACCTCGCCTCCTCGGTCGTCGTGGGTGGCCAGAGATACCGGCCCCCCGGCTCCGACGTCAAGGCACGATGCGCGTCGCCGCGACCCCGTGACACTACGCTTGCCCCGTGGACGAGCACGTGCTGCTGGTGGAGGACGATGCCTCGATCCGGGAGACCGCGGCCCTGGGCCTGGCCGGCGCGGGCTTCCGGGTGACGACCGCCGCGGACGGGCGGGAGGGACTGGCCCGGTTCCGCGAGGGCCCCGTGGACCTCGTGGTGCTCGACGTGATGCTGCCCGTGCTCGACGGGTTCGAGGTCTGTCGGCGGATCCGGCGGGAGAGCGGGGTGCCGATCGTGATGCTCACCGCCCGCTCCGACCCCACCGACGTCGTGGCCGGGCTGGAGCTCGGCGCCGACGACTACGTCACGAAGCCGTTCGACCTCCCGGTCCTCGTGGCCCGGTGCCGGGCCGTCCTCCGGCGGGCCGCGGGGGAGGCCCTCGACACCGTGCTCCGGGTGGGGGACCTGGAGGTGGACCCCGCCGCCCACGTGGTGCGGCGGCGGGGCGAGGAGGTCCCGCTCACCGCCACCGAGTTCCGGCTGCTCCTGGAGCTGGCCCGTCGGCCGGGGCAGGTCTTCACCCGGGAGCTGCTGCTGCGCAACGTCTGGGACTACGACTACCTGGGGGACTCCCGCCTCGTGGACGTGGCGATCCAGCGCCTGCGCTCCAAGGTCGAGGACGACCCGTCGAACCCGACGCGGATCTCGACGGTCCGGGGCGTCGGGTACCGGCTGGAGCGGGCCTGAGGTGGACGCCGCACGGCAGGGCGCGCGGCGGGTCTCGCCCCCACGGAGGCTCCGCCGCCGCCTGACCGTGGCGTTCGTCGTGGCGGCGGCCACGGCCGCGGGCGTCCTGGCCCTGGGCTCGTACGCCCTGGTCCGGGAGGCCCGTCTGCGCGAGTCGCTGGACAGGGCGGAACGCCTCACCCGCCTGGTGCTGCTCCCCCAGGCCGCCGGCCTCGATCCGAACGAGGTGGACGTGCGGCAGTTCGTCCGGTCCTACCGCCGCCTGCAGGTCCCCACCGGCGTGCCCACGATCCTGCGGGTGGGGGGGGAGCGCGTGGTGTCCGACCGCCGCCTCGCCCCCCCGGTGCCGGGGGAGCTCCGGGCCATCGTGACCCGGGGGGAGGTCGGGTTCGCCCGGCTCGACGTGGCGGGCCGACCGTTCGTGATGCTCGGGGGCCGCCCCCCGGGCTCCGCCGTGGAGCTGTACTTCCTGTTCCCGGAGGAACAGATCCACCGGGACCTGCGGTTCCTGGCCGCGGTCCTGCTCGCCGGGTGGGCGGCGGTGACGGTCCTGGCCGGGCTGGGGGGGTGGGCGCTGGCCGGGCGGACGCTGGCCCCGGTGGGCGAGGCCAGCCGGGCGGCCCGGGCCATCGCCGAGGGGGTCCTGGAGACCCGGCTCCCGGTGGGGCAGCGCGACGAGTTCGGCCAGTGGGCGGCGGCGTTCAACGAGATGGCGGAGGCGCTCGAGGCCAAGATCCGGGCCCTCCAGGAGGCCCAGGCCCGGGAGCGACGGTTCACCTCAGACGTGGCCCACGAGCTCCGGACGCCGCTCACCGCGCTCGTCTCGGAGGCGGCGATCCTGGCCGAGCACCTGGCGGAGATGCCGGAGCCGGCCCGTCGGCCGGCCGAGCTCGTCGTGGCCGACGTGGCCCGCCTCCGGCGGCTGGTCGAGGACCTGATGGAGATCTCCCGCCTCGACGCCGGGGGGGAGTCGGTGGCGATCGAGCCGTTCGACCTCGCCGAGCTGGTCGAGGCCACGGTGCGGGCCCGGGGCTGGGCGGGGCGCCTGGAGCTCATCAGGTCCCCGGTCCCGGTGCGCTCGGACCGCCGGCGCGTGGAGCGGATCGTCTCGAACCTCGTGGGGAACGCGGTCGAGCACGCGCGGGACGTCCGGGTGTCCGTCGGTGCGGACGGCCGCGGGCCGTTCGTGGAGGTCACGGACCGGGGACCGGGGATCGCCCCGGAGCACCTCCCCCGGGTGTTCGACCGCTTCTACAAGGCCGACCCCTCCCGGGCCGCCGGGGGGAGCGGGCTGGGCCTCTCGATCGCCGCCGAGAACGCCCGGCTCCTGGGCGGGGCGATCGAGGTGCGGAGCGAGGTGGGCCGGGGCAGCACGTTCACGCTCCGGCTCCCCGTTGCCGAACCGTTACCCCGCGGTGACGGGGGCGTTGCGGGCGCGGCCCACGATGGGGACGTCCTGGAAGGAAGGAGGGAGCGATGAAGCGCCTGATCGTCCTGCTGACGTCCCTCGCGCTCGCGGCCACGGCGTGCGGCGAGCGGCGGGTGGGCAGCCTGGGCCCGGGGCCGGATGAGACCCCGGTCGCCTCGGAGAGCCCGAGGAGCCCGGAGCCCACGCCGAGCCAGGAGCCCGCGGGGGAGACGATGCGCTTCCAGGTCTGGTTCGCCTACGGCGAGGGCCTGTTCGTCGTGCGGCGGACCGTGGAGGCGACCCCCCGGATCGGCACGGCCGCCCTGGAGGCGCTCCTGGCGGGGCCGACCCGCGAGGAGCGGGCCGCCGGCGTGTCGAGCGCCGTGCCGGAGGGGACCGAGCTGCGGAGCCTCACGATCGAGGACGGGGTGGCGACGGTGGATCTGTCCGCCGCCTTCGAGGCGCCGGGCGGTGCCGGCGAGGAGACGATGCGCCTCGGCCAGCTCGTCTTCACGCTCACGCAGTTCCCCACGGTGGACGGCGTGGCGCTGGAGATCGAAGGGCGGCCCGTCGAGTCGTTCGGCGGCCACGGCATCGCGCTGGATCCCCCCATGGAGCGGCGGGACTACGCGGACCTGCTGCCCCAGATCCTGGTCGAGGAGCCCGCGATCGGTGACCGCGTCACGAGCCCCGTGACGATCGCCGGGACGGCGGACGTGTTCGAGGCCACGGTGAGCATCGGGATCCTCGACGCCAACGGGAACGAGATCGTCCGGACGTTCACCACGGCGACCTGCGGCACCGGCTGCCGGGGCGACTACCAGGAGCGGGTGGAGTTCTCGGTCCCCCGGACGCAGCCGGGCACGATCGTCGTGTACGAGTCGAGCGCCGAGGACGGCTCACCGCTCCACGTCGTGGAGATCCCGGTGACGCTGGTGGCCTGAGGGACGGGGCACGGGGGCGCGGCCCGAGCTGCTAGGCTGCGCCCCCGTGAGCCCGCACTCCCCGCCGGCCTGGGAACGCCGCTTCCGGGCCCCCACCGTCTCCCTCCCCACCTGGTCGCCCCTCGCCCCCGACCGCCTCGTCTACGCCACGAACGAGGGCGGGTCGTGGCAGGTCCAGGCCTGGGACCGGGGATCCGGACGTCGTCGCCGGGTCACCGACCACCCCATCGGCGTCCCGGACGGGTGCCCCACCGCCGACGGCTCGGGGGTCGTGTGGTTCCACGACGAGGAGGGGGACGAGCACGGCCGGTTCCTGACCCAGCCGTTCGACGGCGGCCCGGTGCGGCCCCTGTTCCCCGCCCTGCCCGAGGGCTGGCCGGCCGGCCTGGCCATGGGCCGGGCGGTCTCCGCGGTCGGGCTCGGCCTGCGCGAGGGGTTCGCGGTGTGGGTGGTGCCGGGGGAGGGGGAGCCCCTGGAGGTGGCCCGGCACCCCGAGCCCCTGGAGGTGGGGGGCGCCGCCCGCGGGGGGTGGAACCTGGGCGGCCTCTCCGCCGACGAGCGCCTGGTCTGCATCGCGCACTGCGAGCACGGCGACCCCCTCCACCCCGCCCTCCGGGTCCTCGACGCCGGCACAGGGGAGGTCGTGGGCGAGCTGTGGGACGGCCCGGGGCACGGGCTGGTGGCGTGGGCCTGGAGCCCGGTCCCCGGCGACCAGCGCCTGGCCATCGTGCACGAGCGGGGGGACCTGGAGCGCCCGACCATCTGGGACCTGGCCACCGGGGAGCGGGCCGACCTCGAGCTCGACCTCCCGGGGCCCGTGGCCGAGGTGTGGGACTGGTGGCCGGACGGCTCGGCGCTCCTCCTGGGGCACGGGCACGAGGGCCGGGACCGTCTGTACCGCTACGTGATCGCGACGGGAGCGCTCGAGCGGCTGGAGCACCCCGACGGCACGATCGCCGACGCCCGGGTCCGACCGGACGGCGAGGTCTGGTTCCGGCTCTCGAGCGGGGCCCGGGCGGCCCGCGTGCTCTCCTCCCGGGGCGGGGAGGTCCTGGCCGCGGAGGGGGAGCCGGCCCCCGCGGGCCGGCCCTACGCCCCCTGGTCCTTCCGGAACCCGGCCGGGCAGCGGGTGCACGGCTTCCTCATCACCCCGGAGGGCGACGGCCCCTTCCCCCTGGTCGTGGAGATCCACGGCGGGCCGCACTGGCTCTGGCTCGATGGGTTCTCGCCGCTCGTCCAGGCCTGGGTGGACCACGGGTTCGCGGTCGCCCTGGTGAACTATCGCGGGTCCACCGGGTACGGCCGGGCCTGGCGCGACGCGATCGTGGGGAACCCCGGGTTCACGGAGCTCGAGGACGTGATGGCCGGGGTGGACGACCTCGTGTCCCG
>DATLZP010000301.1:0-2885 GCA_035573935.1 Actinomycetota bacterium | reverse complement strand
GACGACACGATCCAGATCGCCGGGAAGCGGCTGGGCCCGGCGGAGGTGGAGAGCGTCCTGGCCGACCACCCCGCGGTGGCGGAGTCGGCGGCGGTGGGGATGCCGGACCCGGTGAAGGGGGAGGGGCTGTGGTGCTTCGTGGTCCTCCGCCCGGGGACCGACCCCGGCCCGCGGGTGGGGGAGGAGCTGGCCGGCCTGATCGCCGAGCGGCTGGGGAAGCCGTTCCGGCCGGAGCGCGTGGTGTTCGTGCCGGAGCTCCCCCGCACCCGGTCGGCCAAGATCGTCCGCCGGGCGGTCCGGGCCGTGGCCCGGGGCACCGACCCGGGCGACCTGTCCAGCCTGGAGAACCCCGAGGCGCTCCGGTCCATCCGGGCCGCGCTGGAGGCCTGACCGGCGCGGCCTCAGCCGCTCCGCGTCGCGACGGCCGGGCGCCGGGCGGCGGGCAGGCGGAGGGGCAGCGCCACCGTGACCGTGGTGCCCGCCCCGGGCTGGCTGGAGAGCACGACCCGCCCCCCCAGCTCCTCGACCAGGCCCCGGACGACGTGGAGCCCGAGCCCCAGCCCGCCGAACCGGCGCGTGCTCGACTGGTCCCCCTGGACGAAGGGCTCGAAGGCCCGGGGCCGGAGCTCGGGATCGATCCCCACCCCGCGGTCCCGGACCCACAGACGCAGCTCCTCCCCCTCGATCCGGGCCCCCACCTCGACCGGGCTCCCGTCCGGCGAGTACTTGAGGGCGTTGTCCAGCAGGTTGAGCAGCGCGTGGGAGAGGCGGGCCGGGTCGGTCTCGACGGCCGGCAGCGGAGGGACGGCGAGGCGGATCCGATCGCCCGCCTCGGGGAACTCCTCCCTGGCGCTCGCGGCGAGGGCGGCGAGGTCGACCGGGGTCCGCTCCAGGGGACGGTCCCCGTGCTCCAGCCCGGCCGCGGCCAGGAGGTTGCGGATCAGGCGGAACAGCCGGCGGGCCTGGAGCTCGGACGCCCCGAGGAACTCCTCGCGGATCTCCGCCCGGTCGCCGAACCCGGGCCGGCGGAGCGTCCGGAGGTACCCGATGATCGCCGTGAGGGGGGTCCGGAGCTCGTGGGAGACGGCCGCGACGAGATCGTCCTTCACCCGGTTCAGCTCGGTGAGCCGGGCCACGGTCTCCTGCTCCCGGGACAGGAGCGCCGCCAGCTGCTCGGCCTGCTCGCGCAGGTGGCGGTTCCGATGGCGGAGCTCCCGGGAGGCCCGGACCGCGAGGGGGAGGATCGCCGCGTAGAGGACGACCAGGCCCACGGCGAAGCCGACGCCCAGGGTCCGGGCGAGCGGCTGGACCTCCTCCTGGACCACGGCCGCGTCCTGGTACAGCTCCGCCACCGCGGTCACCTCCCCGCCCGGTCCCAGCCGGAACGGCAGGTACGTCGTGAACAGCCGATCGGCGACGAGCCGCTCCTCGCGCTCCTCCGCGGCCGAGAGGTCCGAGACCTCGGCCCGCACGCCGCCCTCCAGCACCTCGCGCAGCTCGGGGACCTCCTCCGGGAACCGTTCCCCCACGAGCTCCGGGAGGTCCGAGAACACGATCGTGCCGTCCGGGGCCCAGATCTTCACCCGGACGTCGCGCTCGGAGATCACGGAGCGCTCCACGAGCCCGCGGAGCCGCTCGTACGCCCGGCCGGTCACGGGCCGGGAGAGGTCCACGCCCTCGAACATCGGGGCCAGGACCGATCCCGCCACGAACCGGGCGTGTTCGATCGCCATCTCCTCGGCCCCGGCGCGGACGGTCCGCACGGTGAGGAACGAGATCGCTGCGCCGATCAGGGCGAACGCCAGGAGGCTCGCCACGGCGAAGGCCGGGACCACCCGCGGGCCGTCCGAGGGGGGATGCATCCTCCCTCAGGTATCGGCACCGCTCCGGGCGGCTGGAGCCGTCCCCGGAGGTCTCCCCCCGCTCAGCCCGTCCCGCCGGCCGCCGGGTCCTCCGGCTCCCGCTCCTCCGCCGGCCGGACCCGCGCCGCCAGCCGCCGCTCCACGTACGGCTGCCCGAAGAACGCCGCGGCGATCAGCACGTAGAACCCGGCCAGGCCCAGGATCCCGCCCCGGAACTCGAGCGGCAGCATCGCCGGGAGGAGGGCCCCCGCCACCCAGGCCAGCTGGAACACGACCTCGTACCGGACGAAGACGCGCCCCAGGGCGCCGCCGGGGGCCCGGCGCTGCATCAGGGACTGGAACGCGAGGCGCCCGAACTCCGTGGCCGCCCCGACGGCCAGGGCGAAGAGCGCGAGCACGGGGAGCGAGAACGCCTCGAACGCGATCAGGGCGCCGAGGCCCGCCCCCAGGACGCACCCCACCACCACGGCCTCCTCCCGGAGCGTGGAGGGGAGGCGGGGCGCCAGGAGGTCGGCGGCCAGCCCCCCGCCCGTCCCGGCCACGGCCAGCGCCCCGAACCACCACGCCGGGAGCCCCTCCCGGCGGAGGGCGAAGGCCAGCAGGAAGAGCAGGAAGCCGGAGGCCGCCCGCAGCCCGGCCCCCCCGATGGCCGGCGCGCTGAGCGAGGGGATCCGCCCCCGGGGACCGAGCTCCCCCCGGTGGAGGCGGACCCTCGGATGGGGCAGCCGGAGGGCCAGCAGGGCGGCCACGGCGTACACGACGGCGGCCAGCACGAGCACGCCGTCCGAGCCCCACAGCCGGAGGGCGAGGAGCCCGGGTCCGGCCACGATGGCCACCCCGGCCACGGCGATCCGCCCCAGCCGGGCGTTGGCCCGCATCAGCCCCTCCCCCGGGCCGGCGTAGGCCATCGTGAAGCCGTTCTTCGCGATGGCGTGGACCTTGGACAGGACCAGGAGGACGAACGCCGCCGGGAACAGCAGCAGCGTCGCCAGCCGCGGCGCGGCGTACAGGGCGAGCGCGGCC
>DATLZP010000300.1:0-2434 GCA_035573935.1 Actinomycetota bacterium | reverse complement strand
GAACTCGGTGCCGCACTCCCCGCACACCAGGAAGACGTCCAGGTCCTCGACGTCCTCCGGCTCGGCCGGCCCCTCCCGCCGGGAGGACCCGAGGGATCGGAGGATCCCGGCCCCCACCCACCAGATCAGCAGGGCCAGGGCCAGGGCGATCGTCACCCGGAGCCACAGGGGGACGGCGGCCACGAGGGGGTCCACGGTCCCACCGTAGCGCACCGGGCACCGAGACCCGGCCGAACGGCCGTCGCCGCGGACCCCCCGGGTGGGGCAGGATATCGTGGGGTGCGTTCGCGACGGGGGGTGTCGTAACGATGGGAGCCTTCGAAGCCGTCCGCGGGTTCTTCCAGCAGGCCGCCGACCGCCTGGGCCTCGAGCCGGACCTCCGGGAGATGCTGGCCCGTCCCAACCGGGAGCTCACGGTCCAGGTCCGGGTGCCCATGGACGACGGCTCGGTGGGCGTCTTCCCGGGGTACCGGGTGCAGTACAACGGGGCCCGGGGACCGTACAAGGGCGGGATCCGGTTCCACCCGGCGGTGACCATCGACGAGATCCGATGCTTCGCCGCCCTGATGACCTGGAAGACCGCGCTGCTCGACCTGCCGTTCGGCGGAGGGAAGGGGGGCGTCCGGGTGGACCCCAAGCTCCTCTCCGAGGCCGAGCTCCAGCGCCTCTCTCGCCGCTTCATGCACGCGGTGGGGCTGCTCGTGGGACCCACCCGCGACGTGATGGCCCCGGACGTGAACACCGACGCCCGGGTGATGGGCTGGATGTTCGACCAGTACAGCCGGCACGTCGGCTGGTACCCCGAGGTGATCACCGGCAAGCCGCTCGCCCTCGGCGGGTCGCTCGGTCGGGACGCCGCGACCGGCCGGGGGGCGCTGGTCTGCCTCGACCGCCTGGCGCGGGAGTGGGGCTGGCGGCGGGACGAGACCCGGATGGTCGTGCAGGGCTACGGCAACGCCGGCTCCTGGTTCGCCCGCCTGGCCGACGAGCTCGGCTATCGCGTCGTGGCCGTCTCCGACAGCAAGGCGGCCGTGGTGAACCAGGCCGGCCTCGAGCCGCACATGGTCCTGGCCCACAAGACCGAGACCGGCAGCGTGGCCGACTTCTACGGCGGGGAGACGATCGAGACCGACGAGCTCCTGGGGGTGGAGGCAGAGGTCGTCGTCCCGGCCGCGCTCGAGGAATCGATCCGGGCCGACAACGTGGACCGGATCCGGGCCAAGGTCGTGCTGGAGGTGGCGAACTACCCCGTGACGCCGGAGGCCGAGCGGGTCCTGCTCGACCGGGGCATCACGGTCGTCCCCGACATCCTCTCCTCCGCCGGCGGCGTCGTCGTCTCCTATCTGGAGTGGGCCCAGAACACGCAGCACGAGCGGTGGCGGGAGCAGGAGGTGAACGACCGGCTGGCGGAGATGATGATCGCCGCCACGGAGGCCGTCCTGACCCGGGCCGAGCGGCACGAGGTCACCCTCCGGGAAGCCGCCTACGACATCGCCGTGGCCCGGGTGGCGGAGGCGGAGCGGGCCCGCGGGTTCCTGTAGGGCGACCCGTCCCACCCATCGCCGGCCGGGCGGAACCCCCTGGGGGCCCGGTGCGTCCTGGCCCTCGGATGATGGGGACGGAGGTGGCGCGGGAGGCGACCAGGCCGGCGGGCCGGATGGAGGCGCTGTACCGGGCGCACGTGGGTGACGCCCTCCGGCTGGCCTACCTCCTCACCGGCGACCACCACCTGGCCGAGGACCTCGTCCAGGACGCCTTCGCCCGCGTCTTCGGCCGGTTCACCGACCTCCGGGACCGCGACGCGTTCTGGTGGTACCTCCGACGGACGATCGTGAACCGCTCCCGCTCCCACTTCCGCCGCAAGCGGGTGGAGCGGGCCTGGCTGGCCCGGCAGCGTCCCGATCCGCCGGCCGAGGGGCCCGACCTCGGCGACCGGGACCGGCTGCGACGGGCCCTGGCCGCCCTCCGGCCCGAGCAGCGGGCCGCCGTCGTCCTCCGCTACTACGAGGACCTCTCGGAGGCGGACACCGCCGAGGCGCTCGGCGTCCCGGTAGGGACCGTGAAATCGATGGTCTCGCGGGCCATGGCACGGCTCCGCGACGAGCTCGGCGAGGGGTGAGGGACGTGGACACCAGGATCCCGGAGCTGCTGCGCGACCTGGCCGAGGAGGCCCGGCCGGACCCCTCGCTCGAGGGCCGGACCCTCCGCCGCGCCCGCCGGCGACGCCTCCGCAACGCCTCGTTGGGCGGCGCCGGGGCGCTGGCCGCCATCCTCGTGGCCGCCGTGGCGGCCCGGGCCCTCCTCGCCCCGCTCCCGGAGCGGAGGGTCCCCGGCGGATCGCCCTCCCCGTCGGTCGCTGCCCCGGTGGAAGCCTTCCCCGGCATCTACCCCCAGGCCTCCTGGGCGGACCTCCAACGGGACCAGCGGGCCGTGG
>DATLZP010000299.1:0-4093 GCA_035573935.1 Actinomycetota bacterium | reverse complement strand
ACGGCCAGGCCGGCCGCGTAGGCGGCGCCGAGCGAGGTGGTCTCGGCCACGGTCGGGCGGATCACGGGGACGCCGAGGACGTCGGCCTGGAACTGCATCAGCAGCTCGTTGTAGACCATGCCCCCGTCGACCTTGAGCGACGTGAGCTCCACGCCGGAGTCGGCGTTCATGGCGTCCACGACCTCCCGCGTCTGCCACGCTGTGGCCTCGAGGACGGCCCGGGCCAGGTGGCCCTTGTTCACGTACCGGGTGAGCCCGGCGATCACGCCCCGGGCGTCGCTCCGCCAGTAGGGCGCGAACAGCCCGGAGAACGCCGGCACGAAGTACACGCCGCCGTTGTCCTCGACCGTGCGGGCCAGGTCCTCGATCTCGGGCGAGGTCCGGATCAGGCCCAGGTTGTCCCGGAGCCACTGGACGAGCGCCCCGGTGATGGCGATCGAGCCCTCGAGCATGTACACGGCCGGCTGGTCGCCGATCTTGTAGCCCAGGCCGGTGATCAGCCCGCTCTTCGACGGGACGGCCTCCGTCCCCGTGTTGAGGAGCAGGAAGCACCCCGTCCCGTAGGTGTTCTTCGCCTCGCCCACCGCGAAGCAGGTCTGGCCGAACAGCGCCGCCTGCTGGTCGCCGAGGTCGCCGGCCACCGACACGCCGGCCAGCGCGCCCTTCGCCGTCCCGTAGGCCTCGGAGGAGGGACGGATCGAGGGGAGCATCTGCCGCGGGATCCCCAGGATGCCCAGGATCTCCTCGTCCCAGTCCAGGGTCTCCAGGTTCATCAGCATCGTCCGGCTGGCGTTCGTCACGTCGGTCACGTGCGCGCCGCCGTCCGGTCCGCCGGTCAGGTTCCAGATGCACCACGTGTCGATGTTGCCGAAGAGCAGGTCCCCGGCCTCCGCCCTGGCCCGGGCTCCCTCGACGTTGTCGAGGATCCACCTGATCTTGGGGCCGGAGAAGTACGTGGCGATGGGGAGGCCGGTGGCCGGGCGGAACCGGTCCTGGCCGCCGTCCGAGGAGAGCTCGTTGCAGATCACGTCGGTCCGCGTGTCCTGCCAGACGATCGCGTTGTAGACGGGCTTCCCCGTCTTGCGGTCCCACACCACGGTGGTCTCGCGCTGGTTCGTCACCCCCACCGCCGCGAGGTCCGAGGCCGAGGCGCCCGCCTTGGCCAGCGCGCCCTCGATCACCTCGGTGCACCGGGTCCAGATCTCCATCGGGTCGTGCTCGACCCACCCCGGCTTGGGGTAGATCTGCTCGTGCTCCTTCTGGTCGATCGCCACGACCTGCCCGCCGTGGTCGAAGATCATGAACCGGGTGCTGGTCGTGCCCTGGTCGAGCGCTCCCGCGAAGTTCGCCATGCGCCTCCTCCTTCCTCCTATCCCTCGGAGCCGAGGGTCTCCGCCGCCGTCCGGAGCAGCAGGTGCGAGCTCGTCGCGCCGGGGTCCTGGTGGCCGGCGCCCCGCTCGCCCAGGTAGCTCGCCCGTCCCTTCCGGGCCACCAGGGGGATCGTGGCCTCCATGCCCTGCCGGGCGGCGTCGGCCGAGCGCTTCAGGGCCTCTCCCAGCGAGGCTCCCTCGGCCAACGCCTCCCGGAACGCGTCGCGGGCCGGGGCGAGCGCGTCCACCATCGTCTTGTCGCCGAGCTCCGCCTTCCCCCGCGCTCGGACGCCCTCCACGGCCTTGTCCAGGGCGGTCGCCCAGTCGTCCGGGGAGAGCTCGCCCTTGCCCGCCGTGACCATGCCCATCTGGAGGAAGAGCGTGCCGTAGAGGGGGCCGCCGGCGCCGCCCACCGTCGAGACCAGCGTCATCCCCACGGTCTTCAGCAGCCCGCCGATGTCCCCGGGCGGGACGCCCTCCAGCTTGGCCAGGGCGGCTCGCATCCCCCGGTCCATGTTGATCCCGTGGTCGGCGTCCCCGATCGCCGAGTCGAGCTCGGTGAGGTACTCCTTCTGCTCCGCCACGGCGTCGGCGAACGCCCGGATCCACCGGACGACGTCGTCGTACCGGATGCTCACCCCGGCCGGTCCTCCGTCCGCGTCGGCTCACACCCCCCAGCGGAGCGCCGGCGTGCGCACCGGCGCGTCCCACAGCTCGGTCAGCTCGTCGTCCAGCCGCAGCAGCGTGATCGAGCAGCCCTGCATCTCGAGGGAGGTGATGTAGGCGCCGATCAGGTTCCTCGCGATCTCGACCCCCCGGGCCTGGAGGAAGTCGTGGAGCTCCCGGTACACGACGTAGAGCTCGATCAGCGGGGTGCCTCCCATGCTGTTCACGAAGGCCAGGACCCGGTCGCCCTGTCGGAACGGGAGGTCCTCGACGATCGGCGTGGCGAGCATCTCCACGACCTCCTTGACCGGGGCCACCTTCCGTCGCTCCCTGCCCGGCTCGCCGTGGATCCCGATCCCGATCTCCATCTCGTCCGGGCCCAGCTCGAACGTGGGCTTGCCGGCGGCGGGGACCGTGCAGGAGGTGAGGGCCATCCCCATCGAGCGGCCGTTCTCGTTCACCTTCCGGCAGACGTCGGCCACCTCCTTCAGGGGACGCCGCTGCTCCGCCGCCGCCCCGCCGATCTTCTCCATCAGGACGGTGGTCCCCACGCCTCGCCGGCCGGCGGTGTAGAGGCTGTCCTGGACGGCGACGTCGTCGTCCACGAGGACCGACTCCACCTCGATCCCCTCGCTCCTCGCCAGGTCCGCCGCCATCTCGAAGTTCATCACGTCGCCCGTGTAGTTCTTCACGATGTGGACGACGCCCGCCCCGCCGTGCACCGCCTTCGTCGCCTCGGTCATCTGGTCAGGGGTGGGGGACGTGAAGACCTCTCCCGGGCAGGCCGCGTCGAGCATCCCCATCCCCACGAAGCCCCCGTGCATCGGCTCGTGGCCGGAGCCCCCGCCCGAGACGAGCGCCACCTTCCCCTCCACCGGGGCGTCCGCCCGCACGATGAAGTTGGGGTCGAAGTGGACGCGGACCAGGTCGGGGTGGGCGAGCGCGATCCCCTCGAGCTCCTCCCGGACCACGTCCTCCGGACGGTTGATCAGCTTCTTCACGTCGTTCCTCTCCCTTCGACCGGGGACGCCGGGCTCGTCCTCCGTCCCCTCCGGTCGTCGCTCACGGGTAGAGCGCCTTGAACAGGAGCGCGCCCACCACGCCGCCGATCACGGGGCCGACGACCGGGATCCAGGAGTAGCTCCAATCCGAGTCGCCCTTGCCCGCGATGGGGAGCACCGCGTGGGCGATCCTCGGTCCCAGGTCCCGGGCCGGGTTGATGGCGTAGCCGGTGGGGCCCCCGAGCGACAGGCCGATGGCCACGACCAGGAAGCCGATCAGGATCGGGGCCAGCCCGGCGGTCAGGTCGTTGCCCACGATGCCCAGCACGCCGATCAGCAGGGCGGCCGTCCCGATGATCTCCGTCACCAGGTTGGCCGCCGTGTTCCGGATCGCCGGGCCGGTGGAGAAGACCGCCAGCTTGAGGCCGGGATCCTCCGTCTGCTCCCAGTGCGGCAGGTAGGCGAGCCACACGAGCACGGCTCCGAGGAAGGCCCCGACGAACTGACCGGCGATGTAGACGGGGACGTCGGCCCAATCCAGCTCCCCGATGCTGGCCAGTCCGATCGTGACCGCCGGGTTGATGTGCGCCCCGCTGAACCGGCCGACCGCGTACACGGCGATGGCCACGCCGAGGCCCCACCCCATCGTGATCACGATCCAGCCCCCGTTCTGGGACTTGGATCGGTTGAGGAGCACGCCGGCCACGACCCCGTCCCCGAAGAGGATCAGCAGGCACGTGCCGAGGAGCTCCGCCGTGAAATTGTTCATGACCACCCCCCTTCCCTCGCCTCCGGGCGGCCAGCCTCCTTCCGCTGGCAGCGGGAAACGGAACGCGTCCGCACCCGGTCGTCAAATCCGCAGGTGGACCCGGCCGATGTCCCGGATGGCGGGAAGTCGTTCGGCATCGTCGAACGGTTCGCCTCTCGGTGTGGACAACGCGGCCGGCTTGACAGGGCCGTGGCCCCCTCGCAGGCTTAGCCCGCGATGACCAGGCGGTCCGCCGGCCCGGTGGGCGTCGGGGCGGGCGCGCGGCTCGACGCCGCGTTCGTCCGCCG
>DATLZP010000298.1:0-2702 GCA_035573935.1 Actinomycetota bacterium | reverse complement strand
GCTACCCGGGGTAACCAGCGGCCGGCGCCTGGGGTCGCATGGAGGGGATCCCAGCCGGGAGGGATAGACTCCGCCCATGGCCACGACCGACGAACACCTGCCGGCCGCTCCCGTCCCCGTGGAGGAGCGGATCGCCGAGCTGAAGCGACGACGGCGCCAGGCGCTCGCGCCCGGCGGGAAGGACGCGATCCAGCGGCAGCACGAGCGGGGGAAGCTCACGGCCCGGGAGCGGGTGGAGCTCCTGCTCGACCGAGGCTCGTTCCAGGAGACCGATCCGCTCGTGGTCCACCGGGCCCACGACTTCGGGATGGAGCGGAAACGCCCCCCGGGGGACGGCGTCGTCACCGGCTACGGGACGATCGACGGCCGCCGGGTCTTCGTCGCCGCCCAGGACTTCACGGTGTTCGGAGGCTCCCTCGGCGAGGTCCACGCCCAGAAGATCTGCAAGGTGATGGACCTCGCGATGTCCACGGGCGCCCCGTTCATCCAGATCAACGACTCCGGTGGGGCCCGGATCCAGGAGGGGGCGGCCTCGTTGGCCGGCTACGGTCACATCTTCGAGCGGAACGTGCGGGCCTCCGGGGTGATCCCCCAGATCAGCGTGATCATGGGGCCCTGCGCCGGGGGCGCCGTCTACTCCCCCGCCCTCACGGACTTCACGTTCATGGTCCGGGAGACCTCCCACATGTTCATCACCGGCCCCGACGTGATCCGGGCCGTCACCGGGGAGGAGGTCTCGTTCGAGGAGCTGGGCGGGGCCATGACCCACGCCAGCCGCTCCGGCGTCGCCTCGTTCGTGACGGACGACGAGGAGGAGTGCATGGCCCAGGTCCGGTACCTCCTGTCGTTCCTGCCGTCGAACAACCTGGAGGACCCGCCGTCCTACGCGCCGACCGACGATCCGGAGCGCCTCGACGAGGCCCTCGACCTCCTGGTGCCGGATTCCCCCAAGGAGCCCTACGACATGCACGAGGTGATCCGGCGGATCGTGGACGACGGGGAGTTCCTGGAGGTCTTCCCGTACTGGGCCATGAACGTGGTCGTGGGGTTCGCCCGCCTGGACGGCCGGACCGTGGGCGTCGTGGCCAACCAGCCCAAGGTCCTGGCCGGCACGCTCGACATCGACGCCTCGGAGAAGGGATCCCGCTTCGTGCGGTTCTGCGACGCGTTCAACGTCCCCATCGTCACGCTGGTGGACGTGCCGGGGTTCCTGCCGGGGACGGCCCAGGAGTTCGGGGGGATCATCCGGCACGGCGCGAAGCTCCTCTACGCGTTCGCCGAGGCCACCGTGCCCCGGATGACCGTGATCACCCGGAAGGCCTACGGGGGCGCCTACGTGGTCATGAACTCCAAGCACCTCCGGGCGGACGTGGCCTTCGCCTGGCCCACCGCCGAGATCGCCGTGATGGGCCCGGAGGGCGCGGTGAACATCGTGTTCCGCAGGGAGATCGAGCGGGCCGAGGACCCCGAGCGGCGGCGGGCCGAGCTGATCGCCGAGTACCAGCGGAAGTTCGCCAACCCCTACCTGGCGGCGGAGCGGGGCTACGTCGACGACGTGATCATCCCCCGGGAGACCCGGTCCCGACTGATCCGGGCCCTCCGGATGCTCTCGATGAAGCGGGAGAGCGTCCCGCCCCGCAAGCACGGGAACATCCCGCTGTAGCCGAGGGAGCGCTGCCGTGAGCGACGACCGCCTGATCGAGCTCCCCGAGGGCCTCTCCCCGGAGGAGGAGCGGGCCATCCTGCTGGCGCTCGAGCGGTACTTCCGGGAGGACGTGCCGAAGCCGGACCCCTGGGTGCTGGAGGGGCGCCTCCAGGCCTGTGGCCAGGGCGCCGTCCAGGCCCGTCGGCTGATGCGCCGGCCGTGGGCGGCCCCGGCCAGGCTCCCCTTCGCCCGGCGGGGGACGCCGTCCACGAACGGTCGGGGGGACGCCCGCTAGCCGTCGCCGGTCCGCCCGCTCGTGGCAGACTGCGGGGCCGTGGCTGCCAGGAGGACCCCCCGGGCGGTGACGGGGCGGGCCGGGGCCCTCGAGGCCTTCCAGGCCGAGGGGTGCGGGCCGGCCCGCGAGTGGTCGAACGGGCCCGGCGACCGGTACGGGTGGCACGACCACCCCTACCACAAGGTCCTGTTCTGCCTGGCGGGCGAGATCGTGTTCCACACCCGGGAGGGCGACGTCGGGCTCGGCCCGGGCGATCGCCTCGACCTGGACCCCGGGACCCCGCACGCCGCGACGGTGGGCCCGGAGGGCGTGGCCTGCATCGAGGCTCCCCGGTGACCTCGGTCGCGATCCACGTCGACCAGCTCTTCTCGAAGGCCCCCGGGGGGATCGGCACGTACGTCCGGGAGCTCGTCCCGGCCCTCCGCCGGGTCGAGCCTGGGCTGGAGGTGGTGGCGTTCCACGCGGCGTTCGACGCCGCCCCCGAGCCGTGGCTGGCCGGGCTCCCCGTGGAACGCCTGCCGGGGAGGATTCGGCGCCTGTACCCCCTCTGGGACCTGCTGGCCCGTCCCCCCCTCCCCGAGCGGCTGCGCCGCCTCGATGTCGTGCACGCGCCCAACCCCGCCGCCGTCCCCCCGGCCGGGCCGGGGCAGCGGCTGGTGGTCACCGTGCACGACCTGGCCTTCCTCCGCTACCCGCGGGCGTTCCCCCGGCCCTGGCGGCTCCTGTACCGGGCGGGGCTCCGGGCGGCGGTCCGGCGGGCCG
>DATLZP010000297.1:0-16215 GCA_035573935.1 Actinomycetota bacterium | reverse complement strand
CAGCCGCGCAGGTGGGCCGGCGCGTGGCGGGGCCGGGGCTCCCGGTGCCGGCCGTGGAACGGGCCCGCCTCCGCGAGGACCTGGCGGAGCTCGTCCCCCAGGCGGAGACCCTGATCCTGGGGTTCACGGGCCTCGCGCTCGACGGGACCCGCTCCCGGCCCTGGGTCATGTCCCGGGGGGAGTGGATCGATCAGAACCTCCAGGCCCTCCAACGGTTGCTCGAGCCGCTCGCGGCGCGGATGCTCGCGCCGACGGCCTCCCGGTCCGAGCTCCGCCGCAAGGCGCTGGGAGCGCAGGTCGGCCTCCTCCTCGGATACGTGTCACGGAAGGTCCTGGGGCAGTACGACGTGTTCGTCCCGCCGGACGACGAGGGCACGCTGTACTTCGTGGGGCCGAACGTGGCCGAGATGGAGCGACGGTTCCGGCTTCCTCCCCGCGACTTCCGGCTGTGGATCGCGCTCCACGAGACCTGCCACCGGATCCAGTTCGGGGCCGCCCCCTGGCTCCGGGGCCACCTCCAGCGGCTGGTCGATGACTACTTCGACACGATCTCCCTCGATGGGAAGGAGCTCCTCCGGCAGCTCCGCCGGGGGATCGAGGAGGCTCGGACCGGGGCGGTCGAGTGGCGGGGGGTGGGCATCCTGTTCCTGCTGATGTCGCCCGAGCAGCGGGACCTCTTCGGGCGGATGCAGGCGCTGATGTCGCTCCTCGAGGGGCACGCCAGCTACGTGATGAACGTCGTGGCCGCGGGCCGGGTGCGCGAGCTCGAGCGGATGCGCCGGGCCCTCAGGGAGCGACGGCGGGCCCCGGGCGTGGAGCGCGCGTTCCAGCAGGCGATCGGGTTCGAGTCGAAGATCCGCCAGTACGGCTCCGGCGAGCGGTTCGTCCGGGAGACCGTGGAGCTCGCCGGGATGGAGGGCTTCAACCGCGTCTGGTCGGGGCCGGCCAACCTCCCCACCCTGGCCGAGGTGTCGAGCCCCGCGCGGTGGGTGGAGCGGGTGGCCGGGGGCTGATGCGGCGTCCGCCGGCCGTGGCCCGGGTGCTGGAGCGGGTGACGGCCACCGCCAGGGAACACGCCATGTTCCTCCCCGGGCAGGTCGTCCTGGTGTCGGTGTCCGGAGGGCCAGACTCCACGTGCCTCCTCCACGCCCTCCACCTCCTGCAGCGGCTGTTCCGGATCCGCCTCGTCGTGTTCCACTTCGACCATCGCCTCCGGAGGGGATCGGCCCGGGATGCCGCCTACGTCCGCCGGGTCTCGGCGCGCCTCGGGCTGCCCTTCGTCCTCCGCGTGGCCGAGGAGCCGCCCCGCCCTCGGATGTCGATCGAGCACTGGGCCCGGGACGTCCGCCGGGCGGCCTCCGTGGAGGCGATGCGGGAGGCCGGCGCGGAGCGGATCGCCTTGGGCCACACGGCGAACGACCAGGCCGAGACCGTGCTGATGGCGGCCATCACCGGCTCCGGCCTCGATGCGGTGGCGGGGATCCGCCCTGCCATCCTCCCCTGGGTGCATCCGCTCCTCGACGTCACCCGGCGGGAGGTGGAGGCCTGCTGCCGGGCCCTCCGCCTCCGCCCCCGGCAGGACCCCATGAACCGCGATCCCCGCTTGCTCCGCAACGCGCTCCGCCTCCGCGGCATCCCGGCGCTGGAGCGGGCGGCCGGTCGGGACGTGATCGCCGCCCTGGCCCGGACGGCCTCGCTGCTCCGGGAGGACGCCGAGGAGCTCGCCCGCCAGGCGGCCCCTGCGGCCGCCGAGCTCATCGAGGAGACCCCGGAGGGGGTGGAGCTTCCCGCCACGGCGCTGCTCGACCTTCCGCGGGCCCTCGAGGGGCGGGTGGCGCGGGAGGCGATCCTCCGGTGCGGGGTCGTCCCAACCCGGGAGGACGTGGAGGCCGTCCTGGACCTGGCGGCGGGGAGGACGGGGCGTCGGCGCGACCTCTCATCGGGATTGAAGGCCGCCCGGGACAGGGGGTATGTTCGCCTCTCTCGTCTTCCCCCGGGAGCGTGATCGACCCCCTGAGCCGGGCGTGAGGAGGGTTTCGGATGGAAGGCGGCACGGCGGTCACCCATCAGCGGTCCGACCCGGTCCCCCCGGAGGCGGGGCGGTCGAGCGAGCACGAGCCGACCAGCGAGCACGAGCGGGACATCGCCCGGGTCCTGATCGAGGGCCGGCGGATCCAGGCCACCGTGGCCGAGCTGGGGGCCAGGATCACCGAGGACTACCGGGGGAAGGACCTCCTCCTGGTCGGGGTGCTGAAGGGCGCCTTCGTGCTGATGGCCGACCTGTCGCGGCACATCCGGCTGCCGCTCGCGTTCGACTTCATGGCGGTGTCCTCCTACGGGGCGGCCACGCAGACCTCCGGCGTGGTCCGGATCCTGAAGGACCTGGAGGAGGACATCGAGGGCCGGGACGTCCTGCTGGTCGAGGACATCGTGGACTCGGGGCTGACGTTGAACTACCTGCTGAAGAACCTCCGCAGCCGCCGCCCGGCGTCGCTCGAGGTCTGCGCCCTCCTGGTGAAGGAGGGGATCCAGCGCGTCCCGCTCGACCTCCGCTACGTGGGGTTCACGATCCCGCCGGAGTTCGTCGTCGGCTACGGGCTGGACTTCGCGGAGCGGTTCCGGAACCTCCCCTACGTGGCCACCCTGAAGCCGGAGGTCTACGCGGAAGCCACGTCCTGATCGGGAACGGCCCTCCGGGGCCGGGCGTCGAACGGGTATGCGCGGGATCGCCTCCCTCACCCTCGTCGTGCTGCTCGCCGCGTGCGGCGGCCGGGGCGGCGGGGACGCGGTGGACTCCGGGATCCGGGGTCGGGTGCTGGCGGGCCCCCAGTGCCCCGTGGTCGTGGAGGGCTCGCCGTGCCCCGATCGGCCCTTCGTAGGGCTCGTCCGGGCCACGAGCGACGGTCGGACGGCGGAGGCCCGGACGGACCAGGAGGGGCGGTTCTCCCTCCCGGTCCCCCCCGGCAGGTGGACGGTCTCGGCCGTGGTCGAGGGCGGCGGGCCCCCCACCCCCATCCCGGTCACGGTCCGGGTCCAGCCGGGCGCCTACGTCCGGGTGACGCTCGAGGTGGACACGGGCATCCGGTGAGGGCGGGGGGGCTGCCGCGTCCCACCCCTGTGCTACCATCGCGAAGGGCTCGGGGCGGCGCGTCCGGGGCCCCCGCAGCATCTTCCGGGAAGCGAGGCGCATCGAGCCGGATACCCCCGTACCGACCCCCGAGGAACCCGAAGGAGCACCGACGGCACCACCCGAGAGCCCCCTCCGCAAGGCGGCGCGGACCCCGACCCTCGTGATCCTGGTCGGGATGTTCGGCCTCCTCCTCGTGGTCTCGCTCCTCGGCCGGAACGCGCCGCGACGCGACCTCACGCTCACCGAGTTCGAGCAGCGCGTGTCCTCGGGGGAGGTCCGCGACGCGGAGTTCCGGGAGGGCGACCAGGTCCTCGTCGGCGAGCTGGTCGATGGATCGGGCTACGAGGTCGCCTACCCCGCCGACTACCAGGACGAGCTCACGCAGCTCCTGAAGGAGTCCGGGGTCCCGATCACGGTCGATCCGCAGAAGGGGTCGGCCGTCGTGGCCACGCTGATCCAGGTCGTGCTGCCCGTCCTGCTGATCGCCGGGGTGCTGGTCTGGGTGATGAACCGGTCCCAGGGGGCGGGGGGCCGGGTGATGTCGTTCGGCAAATCCCGGGCCAAGGTCGTCTCGAAGGACCAGCCCAAGACCACGTTCGCCGACGTGGCGGGGGTGGACGAGGCGATCGAGGAGCTGCAGGAGGTGAAGGAGTACCTCCAGAACCCATCGAAGTTCCAGGCGATGGGGGCCAAGATCCCCAAGGGGGTGCTGCTCTACGGGCCGCCCGGCACGGGCAAGACGCTCCTGGCCCGGGCCGTGGCCGGGGAGGCCGGGGTTCCCTTCTACTCGATCTCCGGGTCCGACTTCGTCGAGATGTTCGTGGGGGTCGGCGCGGCCCGGGTCCGCGACCTGTTCGAGCAGGCGAAGGCCTCCGCGCCGGCGATCGTGTTCATCGACGAGATCGACGCGGTGGGACGGCACCGGGGGGCCGGGCTCGGCGGCGGGCACGACGAGCGGGAGCAGACGCTGAACCAGCTCCTGGTGGAGATGGACGGCTTCGACCAGCGGAGCGCCGTGATCCTGATGGCGGCCACGAACCGCCCCGACATCCTGGACCCGGCGCTGCTCCGCCCGGGCCGGTTCGACCGCCACGTGGTGATCGACCGACCCGACCTGGAGGGGCGGAAGGGGATCCTCCGCGTCCACGCCCGCGGGAAGCCGATCGATCCGGCCGTGGACCTCGACGTGATCGCCCGGCGGACGCCGGGCTTCACCGGGGCCGACCTGGCCAACGTGGTGAACGAGGCGGCGCTCCTCGCCGCCCGGCGGGGGAAGCGGGCCATCACGATGCCGGAGATCGAGGAGGCGATCGACCGCGTGATGGCGGGCCCGGAGCGGAAGACCCGGGTCATGAGCGAGCGGGAGAAGCGGGTGATCGCCTACCACGAGGCGGGGCACGCGCTCGTCGCCCACGTGCTGCCGAACACCGACGAGGTCCACAAGATCTCGGTGATCCCCCGGGGGCGGGCCCTCGGGTACACGCTCACGCTCCCCACCGAGGACCGGTTCCTCATGACCCGGGAGGAGCTCACGGACGAGCTGGCCATGCTCCTGGGCGGCCGGGTGGCGGAGGAGCTCGTGGTGGGCGACATCACGACCGGCGCGCAGAACGACCTGGAGCGGGCCACGCGGATCGCCCGCCAGATGGTGACGGAGTACGGGATGAGCGACGAGCTCGGGCCCCTCACCCTCGGCCAGAAGCAGGGAGAGGTGTTCCTGGGCCGGGACCTCGCCACCACCCCCGACTACTCGGACCAGGTGGCGTTCGAGATCGACACGGAGATCCGCCGGCTGATCGACGAGGCCCACGACCTGGCCCTGGAGATCCTGAAGGAGCACCGGGCGAAGCTCGACCAGATCGCCGCGGCGCTGATCGAGCGGGAGACCCTGGACAAGGAGGAGGTCGTCCGCCTCCTGGCCGACACACCCAAGCGTCCCCAGCGCGACGCGGCCAAGCGGATGGCCGGCCTGGCCGTGGCCCGACGGACGGTGCGCTCCCGCCAGGAGCGCCAGCCCGGCACCCTGGGCTGAGCGGCCGCCCGGCCCCCGGGCCGGTACAGTGCCCCCCATGGAGATGGAACCGGTCGGCTTCGATGAGGCCAAGGTGATCGAGGGGGTCCGCCTCATCTTGGAGGGGATCGGGGAGGATCCGGACCGGGAGGGCATCAAGCGGACGCCGGAGCGGGTGGCCCGGATGTACCGGGAGATCCTGGGGGGGATGGGCCACGACCCCACGGAGGTCGTGACCGTGATCGAGGGCGCGGATCACGACGAGATGATCATGGTCCGGGACATCCCGCTCCAGAGCCTGTGCGAGCACCACCTGATCCCGTTCAACGGCCGGGCGCACGTCGCCTACATCCCCAACCGGGACGGTCGCATCACCGGGCTGTCGAAGATCGCCCGCCTGGTGGATCTGCTGTCCAAGCGTCTCCAGGTGCAGGAGCGCCTCACGACGGAGATCGCCGACGCCCTCGACCGGGCCCTGCGCCCCCGCGGCGTGTTCGTCGTGATCGAGGCGGAGCACCTGTGCATGACGATGCGCGGGGTGAAGAAGCCGGGGTCGGTGACGGTGACCTCCGCCGTCCGGGGGCTCTTCCGCAGCGACGCCCGGACGCGCCAGGAGGCGATGAACCACATCGGCAAGCGGCCGTAGGCCGGACCCCACCCCACCGTGGGTCGGGCCTCGCGCCCGACCCTCACAACCCGGCGATCCTCCGGAGCGGCATCCCGGGACCGAACCGAGGGGCCCGGATCCCGGCGGCGATCAGGAGGCGGAGCACCCGCCCCCGATGCCCGGCGAACGGGGCCAGCAGCTCGAGCATCAGGTCGTCGTCGCCCCGGGGCCTGCCCGCCAGCAACCACGCGACGGCGTGCGGCAGATGGAAGTCCCCGACCGGCACCGCGTCGGCATCGCCCAGCGCCGCGTAGGCGACCCGGGCCGCCGTCCAGGGCCCGATCCCGGGGAAGGCTCGGAGGCGCTGGGACGCGTCGGCGATCGGCATCCGGGCCGCCTCCTCCAGCCGGTCCGCCCGCATCGCGAGCCCCCGGATCGTCGCCGCCCGGCGGGCCTCGATCCCCGCCCGGTGGTAGCGGAACGAGGGGAGGGCGGCGAGGGCGTCCGGCGCCGGCGGGAGCAGGAGGAGGAGGGGCATCGGTCCGGGGGCCGGCTCGCCCACCGCCCGGACCAGCGCTCGGTACGCGGCGAGCGCCTCCTCGGCCGGGACCTTCTGGGCCAGGACCACCGGCACGGCGGTCTCGAGGAGGCGTCCCGAGCGGGGGACCCGGAGCCCCGGCATCCGGCGATGGAGCTCCCGGACCGGCCCGGGGGGCGGGTCGAAGCCCTCCAGCGAGTCCCGGGCTCCGAGCAGGTCGGGCCCGTCGGCGAGGGCCCGCTCCGCACCCCGCCCCCAGGCCTCGATGCGCACCCCGTCCCCGGCCGGCGAGAGGCGCATCGTGGCCGGTCCCTCCGGGGTCCGGGTGGCGTGCCACCAGGATCCCTGGGGGTCGATCCGCCAGGTGGGGTCGCCGGGTCCGTGTCGGAGCGGGGCAAGGGTGAGGCGGAGGTCGACGGGGAGCGGGGGCCGGACGGTCCGGACGAGCGGCTCCGGGGACACGGCCGAGCATACCCGGGGCCTCCCCTCCCGCCCTCACCCCCGGAGCGAACCGGCTCGCCCGACCTCCCTGGCCCGGAGCCTCCCCGGACGGATCGAGCGGCGGATGTTCTCGGGGTCGCGTCGGGCGATGCGTCGCTAGCATGGCGCCGTGACGTCCGGGCGCCTCGTCTGGCGGTGCGGGCCCCGCGAGCTGCCCTGCGGGGAGCGGACGCTCGTCATGGGGGTGGTGAACGTCACGCCGGACTCCTTCTCCGACGGTGGCCTGTTCCTGGAGCCCGACGCCGCCGTGAAGCACGCGCTCTCGCTGGTCGAGGCGGGGGCCGACCTGGTGGACGTGGGCGGGGAGTCGACCCGGCCGGGCTCGGATCCCGTGCCGGTGGACGAGGAGCGGCGCCGGATCGTGCCGGTGATCGAGGCCGTGGCGGACCAGGCAGACGTCCCGGTCTCGGTGGACACGCGCAAGGCCGCCGTGGCGGCCGCGGCGCTCGAGGCGGGGGCCACGGTGGTGAACGACGTCTCCGCCGGGGCGGATCCCGACATGTTCCCCCTCGTCCGGGAGGCGGGGGCGGGGATGGTCCTGATGCACATGAAGGGGGAGCCGAAGACGATGCAGCGGGATCCCCGCTACGACGACGTCGTCGCCGAGGTCCGCGGCTACCTCGCGGAGCGGCTGGAGGCGGCGATGCTCGCCGGGGTCGACGCCGGCCGTCTGTGCATCGACCCGGGGATCGGGTTCGGGAAGACGCTCCAACACAACCTGACGCTGCTGCGGGAGATCCGGGCGCTGTTCGACCTGGGCCGGCCGGTGCTCGTCGGTCCCTCCCGGAAGTCGTTCATCGGCGCGATCCTCGACCTCCCGGCCGACCAGCGGCTGGAGGGCACGCTGGGCGCCGCCGCCTGGTGCGCCGCCCAGGGCGTGCACGTCGTCCGGGTCCACGACGTCCGGGAGACGGTCCGGGCCCTCCGGGTGGTCGACGCGATCGCCCGGGGGGAGGGCTGACCGGGTGGCCGGCCGGCCGCGTTCCGCGCCCACCCCGTCCGGCGACGTCGGGCTCCTCGACGCGGGCGACCCGGGCGCGCCGCCCGTCCTGCTCCTCCACGGACGGGGGGTGTCCGGGGGGATGTGGGAGCCCTTCGTGCCCGGCCTGGCCCTCGATCTCCGGGTCCTCGTCCCCACGCTCCCCGACCCGTCCGAGGTCGAGCCGGTCCGTGGGCTGCTCGATCGCCTGGGCCTGCCGGCCCCGGCGGTCGTCGCCCACGGGGAGGGCGCGGCGGCTGGCCTCCTCCTGGGGGCCGAGGGGCGAGCCCGGGTGCTCGTCCTCCTCTCGGCGCCGGTGATGGGGCCCGAGCTGCGCGCGGCCCGGGACGCCGTTGCCCGTCGGGAGCTGCCCACGCTCCTCGTCTGGGGGGAGGAGGACGACGTCGTCCCGGTCGAGGCGGCGGAGGGCCTCCAGGACGCGATCCCCACCGCGGCGCTCGCTGTCCTCCCCGGGTGCGGGCACCGGGTGACCGAGGAGGCCGCCCCCACCGTGGCCACCCTGATCGCGGAGTTCCTGCGGTCCCGCTACCTGGGCAGGACCCACGCCCACGAGGCGCACGGACCCGTCATGCTGTCGCTGGAGCGGCGGCCGCCGCGGGAGGAGCGGGCGTGAACACCACGAGGCTGTTCCTGTCCGGGATCCGGGCCCAGGGGCGCCACGGCGTGAACCCCGGGGAGAAGGACGCCCCGCAGGAGTTCGTCGTGGACCTCGACCTGGAGGTCGAGGTGGCGGGCGACGACATCTCGTCCACCGTGGACTACCGGGCCGTGGCCGACGCCGCCAGGCGTGCGGTCACCGAGGGCTCCTACGACCTGCTGGAGACCCTGGCCGCCGCCGTGGCGGACGCGGTGGCGGCCCTGCCCCGGGTGGTGCGGGCCACCGCCGTGGTGCACAAGCCCGCCGCCGCCGGCTCGCTCGGGATCGACGGCGTGGCGGCGGCGTCCTCGGCGGGGGGCGGCGCCGGGGGCTGATCCGTGGAGACCGCGTTCCTCGGGCTTGGGGCGAACCTGGGGGACCGGTTGGCGAACCTCCAGGCGGCCGCGGACCTCCTGGCGGCCGGGGACGGGGTCCACGTGGTGCGGTCGTCCCGCGTGTACGAGACCTCGCCCGTCGGGCCCCCCCAGCCCGACTTCCTGAACGCGGTGCTCGAGGTCCGCACCTCGCGCTCCCCCCGGGAGCTGCTCCGGGCCTGCCTGGCGATCGAGGATCGCCTGGGCCGGATCCGGGCCGAGCGCTGGGGCCCGCGGACGATCGACGTGGACGTCCTGGCCCTGGGTCCGGTCCGGGTGGAGGAGCCCGACCTGGTGGTCCCCCATCCCCGGCTCGCCCAGCGGGCCTTCGTGCTCGTGCCGCTCCTCGAGCTCGCCCCGGACCTGGAGCTCCCCGGGATCGGCCCCCTGACGGCCCTGCCCGTCCCCGACGGCGAGGTCCGTCCCGTCCACCCCCCGCTGATCGTGGCGCCCGAGGGGGCCGTCGAGGCTGGCCGCTCCTCCTGAGCGCTCCCCGTGCCCGGGCCGGCCGGCCCCGGGCATACTGCCGGCGTGGACCTCGCGATCGTGGGGGCGGGGCGCGTGGGGACGGCCCTGGCCGTCCTGCTGCTGCGGGCCGGTCGTCGGATCGTGGCGGTGTCCGGCCGGGAGGCGACGAGGGAGCGAGCCGCCCGGTTCCTGCCCGACGTCCCGATCCTGCCCCCGGCCGAGGCCGCCGCCCGCGGGCACCTGGTCCTGATCGCCACCCCCGACGACGCGATCGCGGCGGTCTGCGAGGAGATCGCCGGTTCGGTGGGGGAGGGGCGGTGGGTGGGCCACGTCTCCGGGGCCACCGGGCTCGAGGCCCTCGACGCGGCCCGTCGGGCCGGGGCCGGCGTGCTCTGCGTCCACCCCCTCCAGACGTTCCCGGACGTGGAGGCGGCCCTGGACCGGATCCCCGGCTGCACGGTGGCCGTGACGGCCCGGGACGAGCAGGGGTACGCGCTGGGCGAGCTCCTGGCCCGGGACGTGGGAGCCCGCCCCATCCGGCTCCCCGACGGGGCGAAGCCCCTCTACCACGCGGCGGCGGTCTTCGCCTCCAACTACCTCGTGGCCACCCAGGCCCTGGCGGAGGAGCTGTTCGGGCTGGCCGGGGTGGCCGATCCGCTCCCGGCCTTCCTCCCCCTCTCCCGGGCCACGCTGGAGAACGTGGCCGCGATGGGGCCCGGGCGTGCCCTCACCGGACCCGCCGTCCGGGGGGACGCGGGGACCGTGGAACGGAACCTCGCCGCGCTGGCCACGGCGGCGCCCCACGCCGTCCCGGCGTACGTCGCGATGGCCCGGGTGGCGCTGGACCTCGCGGTCCGCGCCGGGCGGCTGGACGCGGAGGGACGGGCCGGCGTGGAGGCGGTGCTCGCCCGGTGGGAGGACCGCGGCGGGGGGTGAGCGTGGAGGTCTTGCGGACGGTCGGGGCGTTCCGGGCGGCGTGCGACGCGGGGAGGGACGCGGGCCGGGCCGTGGGCTTCGTGCCGACGATGGGAGCCCTCCACGAGGGCCACGCCGCGCTGATCCGGCGGGCCCGGGCGGAACGGGACCTCGTCGCGGTGTCGATCTTCGTGAACCCGCTGCAGTTCGGCCCCCACGAGGACCTGGCCCGCTACCCCCGGGACGAGGAGGGCGACCTGGCGGCGTGCGAGCGGCTCGGGGTGGACCTGGCGTTCGTCCCCCCCGTGGAGGAGATGTACCCGGGGGGCGAGCCGGAGGTGACCGTGGACCCCGGCCCGGCCGGGGCTCGGCTGGAGGGGGCGTCCCGGCCCGGCCACTTCCGGGGGGTGCTCACGGTCGTGGCCAAGCTCCTCCACGCGGCCGGCCCGTGCGCCTCGTACTTCGGGGAGAAGGACGCGCAGCAGCTCTTCCTGGTGCGTCGGATGGTCCGGGACCTGGCGTTCCCCGTGGAGGTCGTGGCCGTCCCCACGGTGCGGGAGCCCGACGGCCTGGCCCTGTCCTCCCGGAACCGCTACCTCTCCCCGGAGGAACGGGAGGCCGCGGGGTGCCTGTTCCTCGCCCTCTCCGAGGCCGCCGAGCGGGCCCGGGAGGGGGAGCGGGACGCCGCGGTCCTGGTGGCGGCGATGGCCCGGGAGGTGGGTGCCACGCCCGGCGTCCGCCTCGACTACGCGGCCGTGGTGGACGAGGCCACGTTCGAGGAGGTCCGGGAGATCGCCGGGCCGGCCCGGGCCCTGGTGGCCGCCTGGGTCGGCTCCACGCGGCTGATCGACAACCTCCCGCTGCCGGTGTGAGTTGTCGGGCCGGCGGCGGGTCGGCGAGGATGGCGCCGGTCCGGCCGGGAGGTGCGCGTGCTGCTCGCCGTGGACGTCGGCAACACCGAGACGATGCTCGGCGTGTTCCGGGGGCAGGACCTCCTGCGCACCTGGCGCATGGCGACGGACCCGGACCGGACCCCCGACGAGTTCTCGCTCCTGTTCGGAGGGTTCCTGGGCCAGGAGGGGCTGTCGTTCTCGAAGGAGATCACCGGCGTCGTGCTCTCCTCCGTCGTGCCGGCCTCGACCCAGGCCCTCCGGGAGATGACGGAGGCGGCGTTCGGGTTCCCGGCCCTCGTCCTGGAGCCGGGGATCCGGACCGGGATCGCGATCCTGATCGACAACCCGCGGGAGGTGGGGGCGGACCGGATCGCGAACGCCATCGCCGCCCACGCCCGGTACGGGGGTCCGTGCATCGTCGTCGACTTCGGGACGGCCACGAACTTCGACGTGGTCACCGAGCGGGGGGAGTACCTGGGCGGGGTGCTGGCGCCCGGCCTCCAGGTGGCCGCCGAGGCCCTGTACCGGGCGGCGGCCAAGCTGACGCCGGTGGAGCTCCGGGCGCCGACCCGCGTGATCGGGCGGGGCACCGCGGAGGCCCTCCGGTCGGGGCTCGTCTTCGGTGCCGCCGCCGCGGTGGACGGGCTCGTGGACCGGATCCGGGACGAGCTCGGATCGCCGGCCGAGGTCGTGGCCACCGGCGGCCTGGCCCCGGTCGTCGTGCCCCACTGCCGGACCGTGGACCACCACGATCCGTGGCTCACGCTGGAGGGGCTCCGCCTGGTCTTCGAGCGGAACGCGGGGCCGCGAGACGCGTGAGCCCTCGGAGCCGGCCGGCGCGCGGGGCCCGCCGATGAGCGGGGAGCGAGGGCGGGAGGGGGAGGTCCTCCGGGCCCGCAGAGCCCGGCTGGCACGGTTGCGGGCCGGGGGGATCGAGCCGTTCGCCCACGACTTCTCCCCGCCCGGCGGGATCGCCTCCACCGAGGAGGTCCGCCGGGCCTACCCGGAGCCGGCCCCCGACCGGCGGTTCGGCGACCGCCGGACCGTGGCCGGACGGGTGGTCCTCGACCGCGACATGGGAAGGCTCCGGTTCCTCGTCCTCCGGGATCGGGCCGGGGACCTCCAGCTCGTGGTGCAGCCGGCCCGGGTCTCCCCGGCCACGGCCGGCATCCTCCCCGAGCTGGAGCTGGGGGACCTGGTCGGCGCCACCGGGGAGGTGGGGACGACGAAGCGCGGGGAGCTCTCGATCTTCGTGGAGGAGCTGGTGCTGCTCTCGAAGGCCCTCCGACCGCTCCCGGAGAAGTGGCACGGGCTGCGGGATCCCGACCTCCAGCAGCGGCGGCGCTACCTCCACCTGATCGCCGACCCCGGGGCCCGCCGGATCGCCACCGCTCGGGCCGCCGTGCTCCGGGCCATCCGCCGGGAGCTCGACGCCCGGGGCTTCCTCGAGGTGGAGACCCCGGTGCTGCAGCCCACGCCCGGCGGGGCCCTGGCCCGGCCGTTCGTCACCCACCACCGGGCCCTCGACGTGGACCTGTACCTGCGGATCGCCCTGGAGCTGTACCTGAAGCGCCTCCTGGTGGGGGGCCTGGAGCGGGTCTACGAGATCGGCCGGATCTTCCGGAACGAGGGCATCGACCGGCAGCACAACCCGGAGTTCACGATGCTCGAGCTCTACCAGGCCTACGGGGACTACACGACGATGATGGAGCTGGTGCAGGAGCTCGTCCGGGCCGCCGCCCTGGAGGTCCGAGGGACCCTGCGGTTCCCCTACCAGGGCCGGGACCTGGACCTGGCGGGCCCCTGGCCCCGGGTGGCGCTCCTGGACGAGGTGTCGCGGGCCGTGGGCGAGGAGGTGCGCCTGGACCGGACCGACCTCCACGACCTCGCCGAGCGCCACGGGGTGGGAACCCACCCGGCCTGGGGGCCGGGGAAGGTCGTCCTGGAGCTGTTCGAGAAGCTCGTGGAGCCGGGGCTCTGGGGGCCGGTGTTCGTCATGGATTTCCCGCGCGAGGTATCCCCCCTGGCCCGGCCCCACCGCACGGAGCCCGGCCTCGTGGAGCACGTGGACCTCATCGTGGCCGGCCTGGAACTGATGCCGGCCTACTCGGAGCTCTCGGACCCCGACGAGCAGCGGCGGAGCTTCGAGCTCCAGCAGGAGCAGAAGCGGGCCTGGGGCGACGAGGAGGCCCACCCGCTCGACGAGGACTTCCTCCTGGCGCTGGAGCACGGGATGCCGCCGGCGGGCGGCCTGGGCCTGGGGATCGACCGGCTCACGATGATCCTGGCCGACGCCCCCTCCATCCGGGACGTGATCCTCTTCCCGCACCTGCGGCCCGAGGCGGAGACGCCGTAGGCGGTGGACGCCGCCGCCGTCGGCCTGGTCCTGGTCGCCGCCGCCCTGCACGCGGGGTGGAACGTCGCGCTCCACGGCGCGGACGACCGGGTGGCGGGGATGGCGGTGGCGGGCATCGTGGGGGGCCTGGCGCTCGCTCCCTTCCTCCTGGCCGACCCTCCCACGGAGGTCCTGCACCTGGCGGTCCTCTCGGGGGTGGCGGAGACGGCCTACGTGCTCGCGCTCTCGGCCGCGTACGGGCGGGGGGCCCTGTCCCTCGCCTACCCCGTGGGACGGGGGACCGCTCCCCTGCTCACCACGCTCGGGGGCTGGCTCCTGCTGGCCCAGCCCCCCGGCCCCCTCGGGCTCCTGGGGGCCGCCACCCTGGGCGGCGGGCTCGTCCTCCTGGGGCTCGAGGCCCGCCGGTCGGGGTCGCTCGATGCCCTGGCGTTCGCCGTCCTGGTGGGCCTCACGATCACCGCGTACTCGCTGATCGACGCGGGGGCGGTGCGGCGGACCAGCCCCCCCGGCTACCTCTGCGTCTCGTTCCTGGTCCAGGGCGTGCTCACGGCGGCCGCGGCCCGGTTCCACCCCGGGCGGCTCAGGGCGGCGCTCCGGCCGGGGGCGCTGATCGCCCTGGGCACCACCGGGGCCTACCTCCTGGTGCTCTTCGCGTTCCGGCTGGCCCCGGTGGGGAGGGTGGCCACGCTCCGGGAGACGTCGGTCCTCCTCGGGATCCTGGCCTCCCGGGAGCGGCCCGGGGCCCCGACCTGGGTGGGGGCCATCCTCTGCGTGGCGGGCGCCATCCTGGTGGCCGTCTGAGGCCGCTCCGGACGCCCCCTCGGGGCGGGGAGGGGCGCCCTCCCCGTCAGGAGCGAGCGGCGGAGGCGGCGCCCTCGGCAGCCTCGTGGAGCGCCCGGACCAGGCGGTCGAGCGGGATCCCCTTGGCCAGGAAGCCCCGGGCGCCGGCCGCTCGGGCCTCCTTCTCCACCCCCGGATCGGCGTGGGCCGTGAGGATCACCACCGGCATCGTGGGGTCCCGCTCGTGGATCCGGCGCATCGCGGAGATCCCGTCCAGGTCGGGCATGGACAGGTCCATCAGGACCACGTCGGGGACCAGGCTCTCGGCCTGCTCGGCGGCCGCCACGCCGCCCCCCGCCTCCCCGACCACCTCCACGCTCTCCACGAGCTTCAGGGCCGCGGCCAGGGCCCGGCGGAACGCCGGGTGGTCGTCCACGATCAGGACGCGCAACGCCATCGACTCCTCTCGGGGAAGCTCGCTCGGGGGGAAGCGGCCAACCGGGCCTATCGTCCCACCACGTTCCGGCCAGCCACAACGCCCCATCCGGGGGAATCTTCCGTAGGCCGAACGGGCGATTCCCCCTGGGACCATCGGTCCCGGGACCTCATCCCGGTCCCCCCAGCGTCCGAATACCCAGGGGGAGCTCGTCGTTGGAAGGAACGGGAGCCGGACGCAGGAGGCGCCGCGGATGGAGCGTGGGGGGCCCGGGGTATACTGCCTGATGCCGGGCCGTTCGGCGGCTCCGGGGGGCTGCGGAGCGGGTTCGGATCGCCTCGAGGGTAGGACGGGGTCCGTTGATCCTCGGGGCCGGTGGGGAAGCGGGCCACGGCCCGGGGGATCGTAGACATATGTTCGAACGCTTCACGGACCGCGCGAGAAGGGTCGTCGTCCTCGCCCAGGAAGAGGCGAGGATGCTGAACCACAACTACATCGGGACGGAGCACATCCTCCTCGGCCTGATCCACGAGGGCGAGGGGGTGGCGGCGAAGGCGCTCGAGCAGCTGGGGATCTCGCTGGAGGCCGTCCGCCAGCAGGTCGAGGAGATCATCGGGCAGGGGCAGGCCGCGCCCACGGGGCACATCCCGTTCACCCCGCGGGCCAAGAAGGTCCTGGAGCTCTCGCTCCGGGAGGCCCTCCAGCTCGGCCACAACTACATCGGCACCGAGCACATCCTCCTGGGCCTGATCCGGGAGGGTGAGGGGGTGGCCGCCCAGGTCCTCCAGAAGCTCGGGGCCGACCTGAACCGCGTCCGCCAGACCGTGATCCAGCTCCTGTCCGGCTACACCGGGGGCAAGGAGCCGGCCGGCGGCGAGCAGGGCGGGCCGCAGGGCTCGATGGTGCTCGATCAGTTCGGGCGGAACCTCACGCAGCTCGCCCGGGAGGCGAAGCTCGACCCGGTGATCGGGCGGGAGAAGGAGATCGAGCGGGTGATGCAGGTCCTGTCCCGCCGGACGAAGAACAACCCGGTCCTGATCGGGGAGCCCGGCGTGGGCAAGACGGCGATCGTCGAGGGGCTCGCCCAGCGGATCGTGAAGGGCGAGGTCCCCGAGACGCTCAAGGGCAAGCAGATCTACACGCTCGACCTGGGCGCGCTGGTGGCGGGGTCCCGCTACCGGGGCGACTTCGAGGAGCGGCTGAAGAAGGTCCTGAAGGAGATCCGGACCCGGGGCGACATCGTCCTGTTCATCGACGAGCTCCACACGCTGGTGGGGGCCGGGGCGGCCGAGGGGGCCATCGACGCCGCGAGCATCCTGAAGCCGATGCTCGCCCGGGGCGAGCTCCAGACGATCGGCGCCACCACGCGCGACGAGTACCGCAAGCACCTGGAGAAGGACGCCGCGCTGGAGCGGCGGTTCCAGCCCATCCAGGTCGAGGAGCCGTCGGTCTCGCACACGATCGAGATCCTGAAGGGGCTCCGGGACCGGTACGAGGCGCACCACCGGGTGTCCTACACCGACGACGCGCTGGTGGCGGCGGCGAACCTCTCGGACCGCTACATCTCGG
>DATLZP010000296.1:0-2157 GCA_035573935.1 Actinomycetota bacterium | reverse complement strand
GACGGGGTGCCCTCCCGCCACTGGTCCGCCGATCTGGCCCGGCTGCTGGCCGGCCTCCGCCCCCCGGCGCACGTCCTGGCGATCGTCCCGGGCCGGGACCACGACGCCCGCCGGTTCGTCGAGACGCTCGCCGCCCTGGGGCTCCCGGTGCGGGCGGGGGCCCAGCCCCCAGGGGCGGCCTCCGGGGGGATCGTGGCCAGGGCCGTCCTCCTCGCCGCGGCCCGGGCGGCGGTGGCGGCGGACGAGGAGGCCCTGGCCGAGGACGAGGCCCGCACCGGGGGAGGACCGCCCATCCTGGTGCGCCGGGTCCCCGCCCAGGCCGGGCTCGCCCTCTCCGCCGAGCGCCGGATCGCCGGGGCGGTGGAGCGACGGGGCCGGGTGGCGGTCTGCGTGCTGCCCCTCTCCCGGGGCCCGGACCCCCGGCCCCTGCTCCCGCACCACTCGCACCTGCTGCTGGGGGCGGTCCACGGTCGGTCGTGGCTCTCGGCCACGGAGCCCGCGGCCGCCGCGGAGGCGTGAGGTGTTCCCGCCCCCCTTCCGGTACGCCGCGCCCCGGACCCTGGAGGAGGCGCTGGCCCTCCTCGCGGAGCGGGGGCCGGCGGCCCGCCCCCTGGCCGGGGGCCAGAGCCTGATCCCACAGCTCAAGCTGCGGACCCTCCGCCCCGCGATGCTCGTGGACCTCCGCCATCTGCCCCTGGCCGGGATCGAGGAGGAGGACGGCCACCTCGTGGTCGGCGCCACCGTCACCCACGCCGCGATCGAGGCCTCGGAGGAGATCCGGGAGCGCCACCCGCTGCTCCACGACGTGGCGAGCGTGGTGGGCGACCCGCTGGTCCGGAACCTGGGGACCGTGGGCGGCTCGGCCGCCCAGGCCGACCCCCGGGGCGACTGGGGCGCCGCGCTGCTCGCCGCGGGCGCCGTCCTGGTGGCGGCCGGCCCCGAGGGGGAGCGGGAGATCGGGGCAGAGGACTTCTTCACCGGGAGCTACGACACGGCCCTCCGGGCCGACGAGCTGCTGGTCCGGATCCGGCTGCCCCGCCGACCCCGCGCTGGCGGCTCCTACCACAAGCTGCGCCGGCGGGTGGGGGACTTCGCCACGGTCGGCGTGGCGGTGGACCTCGCACTGGACCGGGACGGGGCCATCGAGGACTGCGGGATCGGCCTCACCGGTGTGGGGCTCACCTACGTCCGGGCCGGGAAGGCCGCGGAGCACCTGCGGGGACGATGGCCCGACCCCCGCGTCCTCCGGCGGGCCGCGGAGCTGGCCGCCGAGGAGTGCCACCCGATCGGGGACGAGCGGGGCTCGGCGGCCTACAAGCGGGAGCTGGTCCGGGTGTTCGCCCTCCGCGGGCTGGAGCGGGCCCTGGCCCGGGCCGCCGGCTGAGCCGCCGGGTCCCCCCGACTTCCTCCTCCGCGGTCTCCGGGTGTACATTCCGGCCGTAGCCACCTTCGTCGAGAGGAGGCACCCGTGAGACGCATCGCGGTCACCGTCAACGGGGTCCGGCGGGAGGCGGAGGTGGAGCCCCGCCTGTTGCTCGTCTATTTCCTCCGGGAGACGCTCGGGCTCACGGGCACGAACGTCGGCTGCGACACCTCCAGCTGCGGCGCGTGCACCGTGCTGCTCGACGGGGAGTCCGTGAAGTCCTGCACGCTCCTCGCCGTGCAGGCGGACGGCCGGGAGATCACCACGATCGAGGGCCTGGCGAGCGACGGCCAGCTCCACCCCGTGCAGGAGGCCTTCCATCGGAACCACGGCCTGCAGTGCGGGTACTGCACGCCGGGGATGATCATGGCGGCCGTCTCCTACCTCGAGGAGAACCCGACGCCCTCGGAGGAGGACGTCCGCCTGGCCCTGGAGGGGAACCTCTGCCGCTGCACCGGCTACCAGAACATCGTGAAGGCGATCCTCGACGCCGCCCAGCGGATGAGCGGCGCCACGGTCTGAGGGGGGTCCTGGCGATGGCGATGACCCAGGAGCGCTACGTCGGGCAGGAGGTCCTGCGGAAGGAGGACCCGGAGTTCCTCACCGGGCGGGCCAGGTACGTGGACGACATGGCCCTTCCCGGGATGGCCTGGATGGCGGTGGTGCGGAGCCCCTTCGCCCACGCCAGGATCAGGAGGGTCGACGTCTCCCGGGCCCTGGCGATGGAGGGGGTC
>DATLZP010000295.1:0-9730 GCA_035573935.1 Actinomycetota bacterium | reverse complement strand
GAGCGCCCGCCGGTCGTCGCGCTCGCCGGGCGCGTGGACCCCGGTCCCGTACCCCAGCCACGCCGCCACCCACGGCTCGTTCAGCGTGATCCAGAACGGGACGTCCGGGCCGAGCGCCTCCCCGACGATCGCCGCGTAGTCGGCGAACCGCCAGGCGGTGTCGCGCTCCGGCCAGCCGCCCCGGTCCTGGAGGGCCTGCGGCAGGTCCCAGTGGTAGAGCGTGGCCACGGGCGTGATCCCGCGACGCTGCAGCGCGTCCACCAGCCGCCGGTAGTGGTCCAGGCCGGCCGGGTTCGCCGGCCCCACCCCCTGGGGCTGGATCCGCGGCCAGGCCACGGAGAACCGGTAGGCCCGGATCCCGAGCTCGGCCATCAGGGCGGCGTCCTCCTCGTAGCGGTGGTACTGGTCGCAGGCCACGTCGCCGGTGTGGCCGTCCCGGGTCCGCCCCGGCGTGTGGCTGAACGTGTCCCAGATCGAGGGTCCCCGGCCGTCCTCGTGGACCGCCCCCTCCACCTGGTAGGCGGACGTGGCCACGCCCCACAGGAACCCCTCGGGGAAGGAGGCGCCGGAGGGCACCGCCTCCCTCAGCTCCCCCCGCCGTAGATGCCCCGTCCGGTCTCCGGGTCGAAGAAGTGCAGCCGCTCCACGTCTACCGCGAGCTCGATGTCCTCCCCCTCCCGGGCCCCGGTCCGGGGGCTCAGCCGGGCCAGGAAGATCGATTCGCCCCGCTGGGCGCTCTGCTGGGCGGCGGCCAGGGCCTCCTGGCCCACGTCGTGGGCGAGCTCCTTCACGTCCTCGGTCATCACGATCGGGGCCTGCACCGTGAAGTGGACGAGCACGTCCGCCCCCAGGGCCTCGCGGAGGATCACACGGGACCGGATCCGGCGATCCGCCGGCACGCCGTCCACGAGCGCGGCGTCCTCCATGTCCTCCGGGCGGATCCCCACGATCACCTGCCTGCCCTCGTAGGCCTTGAGCTCGGGGCGGGCGGCGAAGACGGCGTCCGGGATCGCGAGCTCGATCCCGCCGAAGGCGATCCGGGCCGCGCCGTCCGCGCGGGACAGCGTGGCCTCCACCATGTTCATCGCCGGCGAGCCGATGAAGCCGGCCACGAAGAGGTTGTCGGGGTGGTCGTAGAGGTACTGAGGTGTGTCCACCTGCTGCAGGACGCCCTTGCGGATCACCGCCACCCGATCGCCCATCGTCATCGCCTCGACCTGGTCGTGGGTGACGTAGAGCGTGGTCACGCCGAGCTCGTTCTGGATCCGCGCGATCTCGGAGCGCATCTGGACCCGGAGCTTCGCGTCGAGGTTCGAGAGCGGCTCGTCCATCAGGTACGCCTTCGGTTCGCGGACGATCGCCCTGCCCATCGCCACGCGCTGCCGCTGGCCGCCGGAGAGCGCCTTCGGCTTGCGCTCCAGGAACTCCTCGAGCCCCAGGATCGCCGCCGCCTCCCGGACCCGCCGGTCGATCTCCTCCTTGGGGAGCTTCCGGAGCTTCAGCCCGAAGGCCATGTTGTCGTACACGGTCATGTGCGGGTACAGCGCGTAGTTCTGGAACACCATGGCGATGTCCCGCTCCTTCGGCGGCACGCCGTTCACGACCCGGTCGCCGATCCTGATCGTCCCGTCGCTGATGCTCTCCAGGCCGGCCACCATGCGCAGCGCGGTCGTCTTCCCGCACCCGGACGGCCCCACGAGCACGATGAACTCCCCGTCCCCGATCTCCAGCGTGAGGTCGGACACCGCGGGGGCCGAGGCGCCCGGGTAGACCTTGGTGACCCCCTCCATCACGATCTCGGCCACGGCCCTCCACCTCCAGAGGCGCTCGGCCGGCGGACGCCGGTCGGCCCGGGGTCCACGTTTAGCACAACCCCGGGCCGCGCGCAGGTCGGCCTGTGGCGCGCCCGCCGGTCAGCGGGCCGGAGGAGGGGGGCCGATGTAGGCGGCCTGGGGTCGGATCAACCGGTTGTCGGCGGCCTGTTCCAGGACGTGCGCCGTCCACCCGGCGGCCCGGGCCGTGGCGAACATCGCCGTGAACAGGGAACGGGGCACGCCGCAGGCCTCGAGCGTCACGGCCGTCCAGAACTCGACGTTCGTCCGGATCGTCCGGCCCGGCTTCCGCTCCGCCAGCACCTCCAGGGCCGCCTCCTCCACGGCGAGCGCCAGCTCCACGCGCCCCCGGCCGGAGCGGCGGGCGGCCCGCCGGAGCGCGATGGCCCGGGGGTCGTCGGTGCGGTAGACGCGGTGGCCGAACCCCATGATCCGATGGCCGTCGTCCAGCCGGGCCGCGATCCAGTCCCGGGCTCGCTCCGGCCGGCCGATCGCGTCGAGCATGTCGAGGACGGGGCCGGGGGCCCCGCCGTGCAGCGGCCCCGACAGCGCCCCCAGCGCGGCGACCAGGGCCGCCCCGGGGTCCGCCCCGGTGGAGGCGACCACGCGGGCCACGAACGTGGACGCGTTCATCCCGTGGTCCGCCACCAGCGTGAGGTAGCGGTCGAGCGCCCGCTCCGCACCCGCGCCCGGCCGGCGGCCGGTGGCGGCGACGAGGGCCCGGGCCGCGTGGGACGCGCCCTCGGGGTCCGCTCGCCGTCCCAGGACCGCGCTCAGCACGGACGGGAAGGCGGCCGCCAGGCCCACGGCCTCCCCCCGGACGGCGTCCAGGTCGCGATCCAGCCACGGACGGGTCCGGCGGAGCGCGGCCAGCGCCGAGATCCCGGACCGGAGCGCGGCCAGCGGCTCGGCCCCGCCAACGGCCCGGGCCACCGCCGTCCGCTCGTCGGCCGAGAGCCGCCCCGCCTCCGCCAGCCGGGCACGTTCGTCCCGGAGCCCGGCCGCGTCCGGGAGGCGGCCCTCGCGGAGGAGGTGCCAGACGGCCTCGAAGGGGACGATCTCCGCGAGCGCGATCGCGTCCTGCCCTCGGTACGTGAGGCGCCCGGCCGTCCCGTCGATGTGGCTCAGCCGGGTCTCGGCCACGACGACGTCCTCCAGGCCACGATCAACTCGGGGCACGGATCCTCCCTCCCTCCGCCGTCCGGGCCCGGTAGGCGCGGACCTTCGTCCGGTTGCCGCACCGGGCCATCGAGCACCAGCGCCGACGTCCGGGGCGCGAGGTGTCCACGAAGAGGAGCGAGCACTCGTCCCCGGCGCAGGCCCGGATCCGCCGGGCGAGGGGTCCGCCCAGGAGATCCACGGCGTCCCGGGCCACCTCGGCCAGGGCCGCCTCCACGGCACGTCGGGCCTCCCACCGCACGCGCCCTCCCTCCAGGCGGGGGGACCGCGGGGGACGGGCCGCCCAGGCGTTGAGCGCGGCCGCGTCCCGTCGGCCGGGGGGCCGGCCGGCCATCGCGGCCAGGGCGGCCCGGAAGATCGCCTCCCGCAGCTCCCGGGCGGCTCCGAGCTGCCGCCACGTCACCCGGGGCGGGCGGTCGACCAGGCCGGCCTCGTGCAGCCACCGGGCGAGGTCGGAGGGCGTCCGGAGCCGCTCGAACGACCGCCGCCACCGCTCGCCGACGGTGGCCACCAGGTCCAGGCAGGGACGGCCGGAGAGGAAGTGGAACCGGAGCTCCTCCGGAGGGACGTCGGGGCCGGGCGGCCGGGCGGGTCGGACGGCGGGGATCATCGCAACACCATCATAACCGGTTACAGGCGACCGGTGGGCCGGGGACGAGCCCCGGCCCACGGAGCAGGGAGGCTACTCCTCGACCTCCTCGGGGTAGGGGAGCGCGATGGGGTCCGCGTAGGGGCTCCGGCCCTCCGCGTCGAACCGGTCCATCCCCAGTCGCGTCACGTCCACGACGTCGGTGCGCCCCTCGAGCGCGAGGTCGGCCGCCGCCCGGGCCACCGCCGGGCCCCACATCATCCCGTGGCCGGCCGCCGACGCCACGACGCACCCCTCCAGGACCGTGCCGTCCGCGCGGATCGCGGGACCGAGGATCGGGAGGTGGTCGGGCGTGTAGTCGATCGTGGCGGCCCAGACCTTCCGGAGGCCGAGGTCGCGGGTGAGCGGCACGAACCGGTGGAGGCGACGCTCCATCCGGCGCAGGTACCGCCAGTCGATCGCCGTGGCCGGTCCGGGGCGCTCGTCCGGGTTGCTCATGCCCCACAGCAGCCCGCCCTCCTCGAGCCGCCAGTACAGGCCGGCCCGGACGTCGAAGACCATCGGCAGGCGGTCCACCTGGAACGCGGGGTGGGGCTCGGTCACGCAGACCTGGTGCCTGACCCCGCCCGCGTGGATCCGGGCCCCGACGAGCCGCCCCACCTCCCGGAGCGACGGCCCGCCGGTGAGCACGACGCGCGGGGCGGCGATGGGCCCGTCGGGGGTCTCGGCCGCCAGGACCCGGGCGGCCCCGTCGCGCTCCTCCAGGCGGAGGCCGAGGAACGGCGTGCGCTCCCGCACCTCGACCCCCACCCGCTGCAGGGCGAGCGCGTAGGCCCGGACGTTCCGCGGCGGGTCGATGCAGCCGTCGGTGGCCAGGTAGCTTCCGCCCCGATGCCCCTCCGGGGCCAGCGTGGGGTTCAGCCGGCAGGCCTCCGCCGCATCCACCCACCGCACCTCGAGGCCGAGGGAGCGCTGCATCTCGACCCGGGCCCGGCCCTCCCGCTCGTCCCGGGCGGAGGTGGCGAGCAGGAGGTACCCGAGCTCACGGAACCCGGAGTCGGTCCCGATCTCCTCCCGCTGCCGTCGGTAGAACGCGATCGACCACCGCCCGAGCTGCACGGCCTCCGGCGTCCCACCCTGGGCCCGGACCACCCCGGCGGCCCGGCTGCTGGCCCCCTGGCCCAGGAGGTCGCGCTCCAGGACCACGACCCGGCCGGCGCCGGACCGCTTCGCGAAGCAGGCCGTCCATCCGCCGATCGTTCCCCCGCCCACCACGACGAGGTCCGCGGTCTCCGCTGCCATCGCCCCTCCCGGCTCCCTCCGGGCGGAGTCTAGGGCCCTCCGCCTTGGGGGTGGCGGCCGCGCGGGCCCGGGGCTCCCCGCCCCCGCGTAGAGTGGTCGTCGTGCGGGCCGAGGCACCGTCGGCCGAGCGGGTGCGGACCCTGCGGGAGGAGATCCTCATCGTCCTCTCGCTCTCGTTCCTGGCGAGCGCGGTCTACGCCGTCCTCAGCCTCCTGGAGGCGCCGATCCGGGGAGAGACCGTGGCCTCCGTCCCGCAGGATCCATCGCTCGTCCGCCAGCTGGTGGGCATCGCCTTCGGCCTGGCCCCCGTGTGGCTCGTCCTCCACCTCCTCCGGCGGGGCGGCGAGGGCCCGGCGGCGATCGGCCTGCGCACCGACCGTCCGGGGGAGGACGCCGCCCGGGGCCTCGTCCTCGCCGCCGTCGTGGGCGCGGCCGGGGCCGGGCTCTACCTGGCGGCGGTGGCCCTCGGGGTGAACCGGGCGGTGGTGCCGGTGCCCCCGCTCGGGCACTGGTGGACGTGGCTGGTCCTCGTGCTCCGCGCCGCGGAGGCCGCCCTGACCGAGGAGATCGTGGTCCTGGCTTACCTCGTCTCCCGGCTCCAGCGGATCGGCTGGGGCCCCTGGGCGGCCGTGGGGGGGAGCGCCCTCCTCCGCGGGGCGTACCACCTGTACCAGGGGTGGGGAGGGTTCGCCGGGAACCTGGCGCTGGGCCTGCTCTTCGGGGCGGGCTTCCTCCGGACCCGGCGGGCCGGGCCGTTCGTCGTGGCCCACTTCGCCCTGGACGTGGCGGCCGGCGTGGCGTTCGTCGTCCTCCGGGGGCGGCTGGGGGTCTGAGGCGTGTCCGCGCTCCGCCCCGGGCTCGACCTCCGGGCCGCCCTCCGGCGCACGGCGGCGGCGGGGTACGCGCGCGTGCCGGAGGCCGCGGACCCGGGCTTCCTCCGCCTGGTCCGGCGGGAGGTCGAGGCCGGGCCGCTCCAGCGGTTCGAGGGCTCGTTCGGGAAGGTCCGCCAGGAGATCGAGGGGTTCGACGTGGGGGCCCCGATGGAGGGCTTCCCCGGCGTGCGGGAGCTGGCCACGGAGCTCACCGCGGTCGTCCGGGCCCACGGCCGGGGGCTCCGGGGGCTCGCCACCTGGCGGGTGAACGAGGTGGGGGTGGCTCGCTACCGGCCGGGGTCGCTCGGGATCACCCCGCACCTCGACGGGCGCTGGTACCGCCGGCTCGTCGCCGTGCTCACGGTCCACGGGCGGGCCCGGTTCGCCGTCTGCGCCTCCCGGGACCCCGGGGACGTGGTCGAGGAGTGGGAGACGGAGCCGGGCGACCTCGTCCTGATGCGCGGGCCGGGGCTCGCCGGGCACCGCGACGGCCGGCCGTTCCACCTCGTGGAGGGGCCGCGACGGGGGACGCGGCTCTCCCTCGGCCTGCGGATGTCGGTCCCCCGCGAGGGGAGGGGGTGAGGATGCCGCTGGAAGGCGAGGAGCTGCGGGCGTTCCTGGAGGAGCCGCACCTGGCGCACCTGGCGACGATGGGGCCCGACGGCCGGCCCCGGGTCCGGCCGGTCTGGTACCGGTACGCCGAGGGCGCGTTCTGGTTCACGACTCGCCTGGAGGCCCGGCGCACCGGCGCCGACGTCGCGGACGGCTCGCCCGTGGCCGTCTCCATCGCGAGCGAGGAGCGGCCCTACCGGGCCGTCCTGGCCCACGGGACGGCGGAGGTCTGGACCCGCGACCGTCGCCGGTGGCTGGAGCGGATCGCCACGCGCTACGGGGAGGCCGAGGGGCGGCGCTGGCTGGCCGGGGCGCTCAGGGAGCGGGACCGGGTGGTGCTCCGGATGGTGCCGGACCGCGTCCTGGCCTGGCACTACGGCAGGGGCGACTACGCCCGGATGCAGCGCGGCGGATCGCTCGCCGTGCGCCTCCCCTGAGGCCGGCCTCCTCCGCCGGCGGCGCTACTGGAGCTCCCGGGGGAAGGTCCGCTCCCACCGCCGCTGCCACCGCGGCTCGCCGTCCTCCCGGACGTCGAGCTCCAGCGTGAGGCGGTAGGTGCGCGCGTCGCTCTCGAAGCGTTCCCTGGCCTCGCTCTCCACGCTCGCCTCCGGGAAGTCGATCCGGTACACGTAGCGGGCCTCGCACCACGCCCTCCCCGGATCCGTGGTCGAGACGGCCACCGTGCCGTCGGAGCGCTCGACGATCCCGGGGATCCCCCCCGCGGGCTCCGTGATCGACCCGTGCCCGATCACCGCGCGGGTCTCGCCGGCCACGACGTCGTGCTCGATCCGCCAGACGAGCGGCCCTCCGGGGGCGTCGGGGGGCGGGACCGACTCCTGCTCCCGGGTGGAGGGGGCGAGGCGGGGCGCCTCGGCCACCGGCGGCGGCCCCTCGAGCACCGGGAGCACCAGGGCCGCCTCCCCCCGGTCCACGGTGAGCGCGCCGGGCCCCGGCGGCGGCCAGGCGTTCGGCCAGTCCGCGCCGGCCAGGTCCAGCCGGATGCGGTGCCCGGGCTCGAAGACCCAGGACGTGGCCTCGAGCTCCAGGACCACCCGCTCCGGCCGCCCGGGGACGAGCGGCTCGGGACGCTCCCGGGAGCGCCGATGGGTCAGGTTCAGCAGGCCCCGGGTCACGAGGGCCGAGGCCCCGTCGGGGAAGACGTCGCAGAGCTTCGCCGACAGGCAGGCGATCGGCGCGGAGCTCGACAGGGTGACCTCGAGCCGGGGATGCCCCAGGATCTCCAGCTCCTCCCCGATCGGGCCCCAGTCGTAGGAGAGCGAGAACGCCTCGTCCGGGCGCTGGTCGGCCGGCTGCCCGTAGGGGAGGTGGCCGGCGCAGGAGATCCAGGCCGTCCACCCCACGTCGCCCCGGACGTCGAGGGCGTCCGGGCCCTCCCCCGGGGGGCCGGCCGCGTCGGCCAGCCGGTACGTCCGCTCCCGGAGCCGTTCCGCCGGCCACGTCGGCTCGAACCGCCACCCGCCGCGGACCTCCCGGAGCAGCGGATCGGGCCGCGTGGAGCGCCGGACGTAGACCACGATCGGCGGCTCCCGGTCCACGCCGCTGTCGACCCCCTTGAGCCACCGGTCCCACCACCGCAGCATCTCGGGGACCAGGTCGATGTTCGGGCCGGGCAGCGAGGTGTCGGTGGCGGCGTGGGCCCACGGCCCGATCAGCAGGCGCTTCGGGCAGCGGAGGGCTTGGAACGTGCGGAGCGAGTTGTTCCGGTACCCGTCGGCCCAGCCGGCGACGATCATCGTGGCCGCCCGGATCCGGTGGTAGTCGGGGCGGAGCGACCCGTGCTGCCAGTACGGGCCGTGGGTCTGCTCCTCGAGCCACCGCAGGACCCACGGCTCGTTCGCCGCCACCCGCCGCTCCCACTCCTCCCGCCACCCCTCCCCGAAGACCGAGGGGACCGGGGGCAGGGCGTTCATCGAGACCATGAACAGCGGGTAGTCCACGAGGTCGAGCGCCTTCAGCGCGCCGCCCATGTAGTGGACGTCGTCGGCGTACCGGTCGTCGGTGGCGTAGATCGGCACGATGGCCCGGAGGGCCGGCGGCTGCTCCATCGCCACCTGGATCGAGTTGAAGCCGGAGTAGCTGGTCCCGTACATCCCGACGGCGCCGGTGGACCACTCCCTGCCGGCCAGCCAGTCGATCACCTCCAGCAGGTCCTTCTGCTCCTGCGGCGGGTACTCGTCCTCGGCCACGCCCTCCGACGAGCCCGTGCCCCGCAGATCCAGCCGGCACACGGCGTAGCCGGCCTCCGCCAGCCGCTCGTACTCCGGCCGGTAGGTCGCGGTGACGTCGTCCTTGCGGTAGGGGAGGGCCTCCAGGATCGCCGGCCACGGTCCCGGCCCGTCGGGGAGGAAGAGGCTCGCCGCCAGGCGGACCCCGTCCGACATCGGGATGAACGCGTGCTCCCGGACCGGCATCGGCGGGGATGCTACCGGCGTCCCGGGCCGGCGGCGGGACCCTCGGTCATCCCCGCCCGGCTAGACCCAGCTGGGGAACCAGGAGCGCAGCTCGAACGCCGCGTCCGTGATGGGCCGCGCGGTGAGGACCGGCCAGAAGAAGACGAACAGCCCGACGGAGACCCCGACGAAGGCCACGGCCACGGGCTGCCAGGGGTGGGCCCGGGATCCGGCCAGGCGGGCCCGGGCCAGGTCCCGGAGGGCGTACGTGACGGCCAGGACGAGGAACGGCACGACCGGCGTCATGTAGAAGAGGAACTGGGGCCGGGAGACCAGGAACCACGGCAGGTAGAGGGAGAGCGCGGCCACGGCCGCGAAGGCGGCCCCGCCGTCCCCCCTCCGGACCCACGCCCAGGCCGCGTAGGGGATCGACAGCAAGCTGCTCCAGAAGATCGCCGGGTTCCCGATGGCGTAGATCACGCGCCGGACCCCCGGCGTCGGGTAGCGCGCGTAGTACAGGACCGGCCGCCAGTCCAGGATCAGCTGCCAGGCGTGGGAGAGGTACGGGTGGATCGGCTCGCCGCTGGCGTCGGTGTAGCGGAGGGTCAGGTGGTAGTTGGCCATCTCGTCCTGGAGGCGGATCCAGGCGCCGAGGTCGAACCCGAACCGGACGAACCATCCGGCGTAGGACGCCACGTACACGGCGGCCGGGACGACGAGGAACGAGAGCACCAGGGGGAAGCCCTCCTGCTGGACGGTCCGCCAGACGGCCCGGCGGACGCCGGCCGTCCGGCGCCGCGAGATCTCCCACCCGACCGACAGGGCCGTCACGCCGACGATCGCCGCGAGGCCCGACCACTTCGTGGCGACGGCGGCGCCGAGGGCGAGCCCGGCGGCGATCCGCCACGGCCGGATCAGGGGGGAGGGCACCCG
>DATLZP010000294.1:0-2082 GCA_035573935.1 Actinomycetota bacterium | reverse complement strand
CCCAGGGCGGCCAGGACCTCGGAGGCCCGGCCCCGGAGCACCTCCTCGTGGAGCTTGGTGAGCTCCCGGCAGAGGGCCACCCGCCGGTCCCCCAGCGTCTCCACGACCTCCCGGAGGAGGGACCGGACCCGCCGGGGCGATTCGTAGAGGATCAGGGTCCGGGGATCGGCCGCCACCGCCTGGAGGCGGGCCCGGCGCTCGGAGGGCCGCCGGGGGAGGAACCCCTCGAACGCGAAGCGCCCGGCCGGCAGGCCGGAGACGACGAGGGCGGCGATGGCCGCCGAGGGTCCCGGCACCACCCGCACCTCGATCCCGGCGGCCACGGCGGCCCGGACCAGGCGCTCGCCGGGATCGGAGAGCCCCGGCATCCCCGCGTCCGAGACCACCGCCACGTGCCTGCCCTCGCGGAGGGCGGCCAGCAGCTCCCGGGTCCGGCGGGCCTCGTTCCCCTCGAAGAACGAGACCTGCCGGGCCGACAGCCCCAGGGCCCGGAGCAGCCGGCCGGTCCGCCTCGTGTCCTCCGCCGCCACCAGGTCCACCCGGGAGAGCGTCTCCCGGGCCCGGTCCGTGACGTCGCCCAGGTTCCCGATCGGCGTGCCCACCAGGAAGAGCGTCCCGGCCACGCCCCCATCGTGGCACGGGCCGGGCCGGTGTACCGTTCCGGCGTGCCGGCGCACGAGCCCTCGGGGACCCCGCTCGCGCGGAAGCTCGGGATCCGCCCCGGGGCCCGGGTGCGCCTGGTGGGAGCCCCGGAGGGCTTCACGGTGGAGGGGCTGCCGGCGGACGTGGACGTCCGGACCCGGGCCGGCGGTCGCTTCGACGTCGTGGTCCTGTTCACCGCCCGACGCGCCGAGCTCCGGCGGCGGTTCGCTCCGCTCGCCGGGTCGCTCCGCCCCGACGGCGGCCTGTGGGTCTGCTGGCCGACGAAGGCGTCCGGCCGCCCCACCGACCTCTCGTTCGCCGAGGTCCAGGCCGTCGGGCTGGGGGCGGGGCTGGTGGACAACAAGTCCGCCTCCATCGACCCGGTCTTCCAGGGCCTGCGGTTCGTGTACCGGCTCCGGGATCGCCCTCCCCGCTGAGGAGGGTGCCGGCCGGGGACCCGAGGCCGCGCCCGGGGGACGTACCATCGGGCGGATGCGTTCCTTCCTCCGGCTGGTGGACCGGCCGGTCGTCGCGCTGGCCGCCGTCGCCGTCGTGGCCGCCATCCCCCGGTTCTGGGACCTGGACCGGCCCTCCGGCCGCGTGTTCGACGAGGTCTACTACTCCAAGGCGGGATGCCTGTTCGTGGGGAAGCCCCCCTCGGCCTGCGGGATCGCCTCCGACGCGGAGCGGTACTGGGTCCGGACCAAGCACGACGTGGGCTCGTGGGTCCACCCGCCCCTGGGGAAGTGGGCCATCGGCCTGGGGGAGCTCGCGTTCGGCGCCGACGCTCTCGGCTGGCGGGTGGCGCCGGCGGTGGCCGGCACGCTCACCGCCGTCCTCACCGCGGCCATCGCGCTCCTCCTGTTCGGGGAGCCCCGCTGGGCCTTCGTCGCCGGCCTCCTCCTGGCCGCCGAGCACCTGTCGTTCGTCCAGTCCCGGGTCGCGATGCTCGACGTGTTCGTCGCGCTCTGGACGGTGGCGGCCTTCCTGTTCCTGCTGCTCGACCGACGGTGGATCCTGCGGCGGACCCCCCGTCCCGCGCCGATCGCCGGGGGGGCGGGCACGGGGCTGGAGGCGCCGCCGGAGCCGGCCCCGGCTCCTCCCGCCGGACGGGTGCCCTCCCCCCTGATCCGGCCGTGGCGGATCGCCGCCGGGCTCGCCCTCGGCGCCGCCGTCGCCACGAAGTGGTCGGGCCTCTCGGCCATCGTCGGCGTGACCGCCCTGTCGGTGGCGTGGGAGGTCTCGCGCCGACGGGCGGCCGGGGTCCGCCGGGCGGTGTGGCGAGCCGTTCAGCAGGAGGGCTTCCCCCTGGTGCTGTCGTTCCTCGTCGTCCCGGCGGCGGTGTACGTGGCGTCGTACGCGGGCTGGTTCGCCCGGTTCGGGCTCGACCCGGGGGCCTGGATCCGCCTCCAGGACGAGATGGCCAGCTACCACCTGACC
>DATLZP010000293.1:0-2684 GCA_035573935.1 Actinomycetota bacterium | reverse complement strand
CGAACCCCGCCGCCCTTCTCCGGCCCGACCCCCGCCCGACCACCGCTCGGCCGAACCCCGCCGCCCTTCCCCGGCCCGACCCCCGCCCGACCACCGCTCGGCCGAACCCCGCCCCCCAGCCCCGCCGTCGCCCGCCCGGGTCGGCGTTCGCGACGGCCGGGCGTCCCCGTGTGCCATCATCGGGGCGGTCCGGGGTCGTCCAATCGGCAGGACGGGGGCCTTTGGAGCCTCAGATGGAGGTTCGACTCCTCCCCCCGGAACTGGCGGCTCGGTCGCTTGCCAGTGGACCTCCCCGCCGGTACAAAGGGTGCGTCCCCGACCAGGACGGCACGCGTGCCCAAGACGAACGGTGCCCGCTCGCTGGCGGCGGTGATCCTCGCCGCCGGCCAGGGCAAGCGGCTGAGGTCGAAGCTCCCCAAGGTCCTGCACCCGGTCTGCGGCAGGCCCTCCCTCTGGCACGTGCTCCGGGCGGCCGCGGCGATCCGGCCCGAGCGGATCGTGGTCGTGGTCGGCGTGGGGAAGGAAGCGGTGGGGGAGGCCGTCCGGTCCTGGGGCATCCGGCCGGAGCCGCTCTTCGTGGACCAGGGCCGCCCCCTCGGCACCGGCCACGCCGCCCTGGTCGCCGAGGACGCGGTGGGGGGCGTGGACGACGTCCTGGTCCTCGCGGGGGACGATCCGCTGATCGGCCCGGACGACCTGCGGCAGCTCCTCCGGGTGCACCGACGGACCCGGGCCGCCGGCTCCGTGATCGTGACCGAGGTGGCCGATCCCCGGGGATACGGGCGCGTCGTCCGCGACGGGTACCGGCTCACGGGCGTGGTGGAGGAGCGGGAGGCGGCCCCCGAGGTGCGGGCCATCCGGGAGATCTCCACGTGCGCCTACGCGTTCCGCCGGGCCGACCTGTACGGGGCGCTGCCGCTCGTGGGACGGGACAACGTCCAGGGCGAGCATTACCTGCCGGACGTCCTCCCCATCCTCCTCGAGAAGGGGGAGCGGGTCTCCGCCGTCCCCATCGACTTCGGGGGGTGGGCGGGGGTGAACTCCCGGGCCACGGCGGCGGAGGCGGGGCGGCTCCTGCGGGCCCGGATCAACGCCCGGCACCTGGCGAACGGCGTGACGATCGTGGACCCCGAGCGCACGTACGTCGACCCGGAGGTGCGGATCGGCCGGGACACCGTCGTCCACCCCATGACGTTCCTGGAGGGGGCGACGAGGATCGGCGCGGGGTGCGAGATCGGCCCGGCCGCCCGGATCGCCGACTCCACGATCGGGGACGGCGCGGAGGTCTCGTTCTCCGTCGTGCGGGGGGCCCGGATCGGGAAGGGCGTGACGGTCGGGCCCTTCAGCCACGTCCGGCCGGGCACGGTGGCCGCCGAGGGGGCGAAGATCGGCGCGTTCGTGGAGGTGAAGCAGGCCCGGATCGGCCGTGGGGCGAAGGTGCCCCACCTCGCGTACGTGGGGGACGCGGAGGTCGGCGCGGGGGCCAACATCGGGGCCGGCACCGTGACCGTGAACTACGACGGGTACCGGAAGCATCGCACCGTGATCGGCGAGGATGCGCGGGTGGGGAGCGATACGATGCTGGTGGCGCCGGTACGGGTCGGACGCGGCGCCGTGACGGGGGCGGGATCGGTGATCACCAGGGACGTGCCGGCGGGAGCGCTCGCCGTGGAGCGCACCGAGCAGCGCGTCGTGAAGGGCTACCGGCGGCGGAAGGACGCCGAGCAGGCGGGTCGGACCTCCGAGGGGGAGTAGGTGGAGATCATCACGAAGAAGCACATGATGGTGTTCTCCGGGACCACGCACCCCGAGCTGGCCAGGGAGATCGCGGACCACCTCGGGATCCGGCTCTCGCCGTGCAAGATCTCCCGCTTCGCCTCGGGCGAGATCTACGTCCGGGCGGAGGACAGCGTCCGGGGGGCCGACGTGTTCGTGATCCAGACCCACGCCGAGCCGGTGAACGAATCGATCATGGAGCAGCTGGTGATGCTCGACGCGATGAAGCGGGCATCGGCCAAGCGGATCACCGCCGTGGTCCCCTACTACGGCTACTCCCGGCAGGACAAGAAGGCCCTGGCCCGGGAGCCCATCTCCGCCAAGCTCGTGGCCGACCTCCTCACGGTGGCCGGGGCCACGCGGATCGTCTCCGTGGATCTGCACAGCGGACAGATCCAGGGGTTCATCGACTACCCCTTCGACCACCTCACGGCGCTCCCCATCCTCTCCGGGTACCTCCACGACGAGCTCGGGCTGCACGACGAGGACGTGGTCGTGGTGGCGCCGGACGCCGGGCGGATCAAGACCGCGGAGCGCCTCCGGGAGCACCTCCACGCCGACCTGGCCTTCCTCTACAAGCGCCGCTCCCGGCACGAGGCGCACAAGATCGAGGAGATGGCGGTGGTGGGCGAGGTGGAGGGGCGCCCCTGCGTGCTCGTGGACGACATCATCGACACCGCCGGGACCGTGACGAAGGGGGCGTCCGTCCTCGCGGCCCAGGGGGCCGGGCCGATCTACGCCGCCGCCACCCACGCGGTGCTGTCGGGGAAGGCCGTCCAGCTGCTCGAGGAGTCGCCGATCCAGCAGGTCGTGGTGACGAACACGATCCCCATCCCGGAGGAGAAGCGGTTCGAGAAGCTCCGCGTGCTCTCGATCGCGCCGGTGATCGCCGAGGCCCTCCGGGCCGT
>DATLZP010000292.1:0-8543 GCA_035573935.1 Actinomycetota bacterium | reverse complement strand
CGGCCGGGCCGGTCCGAGGAGGGCGCGGCCCCGGGCGGCCAGTCGCCGGACGCGCCCGGCGGCCCCCTCCCCGTCGGCCGGCAGCGCCTCCCAGAGCGGGCGGGGGACGCGCACCACGTCGCTCACGTCGCCTGCCCCAGGGCGGCCAGGAGGGCCCGGATCCGGTCCTCGTAGGCCCGGATGTCGCGGTGGAGCCGGGGGATGAGCCACCCGTCCGTCATCCGGATCTCCCGGTCCCGGGCCCGGGCCACGAGCTCGTCCTGCCGGAGGCGCTCCCGGAGCTCCTGGAGCTCGAACCGGAGCACCGGCATCAGGGCCTCCACCCGGGCCAGGGCGTCGGCCAGCGCCTCGCGGCGCCGGGCCTCGGTGGGGAGCTGCCGGCACCGGGCCTCGACGATCGCGTCGAACAGCCCGACCAGCGTCGCGTAGCGGGGATCCCCGTCCCGGCCCGGGTCGTCCGGCACGGGGACCTCCACGGCGTCCCCCGCCCCCTCCGCATCGGGGTCCAGGAGACGGGCCAGGTCGCGGAGCGCGAGGCGGGACCGGCCCCCGGCCGCTCGATCCTCCGCCGTCATCCGTCCGCCCCCTTGGGACCGTCCGCCCCGCGGCCGGCGAGACGGGCGGTGGAGAGGCCGGCCTCGATCTCGGCCAGGGCGGCCAGGGTCCGCCGGGCCTCGTCGCGGAGGGCCTCCAACCGCTCCGCCGTCCTGCCCCGCTCGGCCCTCGCCCGATCGGCGGCCACGCGCAGGCCCTCGATCGTCGCCTCCAGCCGCTCCGCCAGGGCCGCCTCCAGCTCGCGGCGGGCCGCGTCCAGGCGCTGCTGGAGGTGCCACCGCAGCCGGCCCCGGTGGCGATCGACGAGACGGGCCACGCGGATCGCCGCCTCCCGGCGCAGGCGTCGGCGGGCCACGGACCGGGGGAGGAGCCGGTGGAGATCGGGGACGAGGGAGCCCAGGATCGTGGGGGCCTCGAGGAACGCGAACGTGAAGGGGCGGGGGGACGGGGCCGGCAGGGGAGTGGGGGTATCGTCGAGCGCGACGCCCAGCACGTCGCCGCAGACCCGGACGGTCCGCCGGACGATCCGATCGGCCCGCTCCACGTACCTGGCGGTGGACGCGCGGAAGGCCTCCTCCACCGCCCGCTCCTCCCCGGCCAGCCAGGCCTCGACGTCGGCTCGCAGCCGCTCCTCCGTGGCGGCTGCCAGGCGCTCGGCCCCGCCCCGGAGGTCGCCCGTCTCCTCGATCGTCCGTTCCGCCTCCTCGCGGAGCAGGCGGGCCTCGCCCTCCGCCAGGAGGTCCAGGTCGTGCTCCACCCGGCGGAGCACCTCCTGCGCCTCCCGGGCGATGTGCGTCCGGAGCTCCCGGGCGGCCTCCCGGGCCTCGTCGAACACCCGCTCCATCTCCCCGATCCTCTTGTCGAGCTCCTCGGCGGGCAGCTCGGCCGTGCGCAGCTCGATCGCCACCGCGTTGCGCTCCTCCGCCACCAACCGGGCGGCCGAGGCGGCGATGGAGGCCAGGAGGGCGGCCCGGCGCTCCACGGCCAGGAGGTCCCGGAGGGCCCGCTCGAACGCCGGCAGCCCCGAGGCCTCGAGCTCGGCGGGGTCGCCCACCAGCTTGGCCAGCAGCGCTCGCCGGGCGCTCACCGGGGACAGCGGCACCTCGTGGCCCACGGCGTCGGCGATCACGCCCTTGGTGAACGCGATCGCCTCCTCCAGGTCCAGGCCGGACAGCCGGTCCACCTTGTTCAGGACGTGGAGCATCCGCACCGTCTCCTCCCGGACCTCCCGCAGGAACGACACCTCCGCGTCGGAGATGGGCGGATCGGCCGACGTGAGGAAGATCCCCGCGTCCGCCTCGGGGAGGAAGGTCCGCGCCGCCTCGGTGCTCGTCCGGAAGACGCTCCCCACCCCCGGGGTGTCCACGAGCACCACGCCGTCCCGGAGGAGCTCGGCGGGGTAGGAGAGCTCGGCCCGGGCCACCCCCCGGCGGTTCCCCGGGTTCCCCCGCTCCGTCACGTGATCCCCGAGCCGCGCCACCGGGACGTCCTCGGTGCGGCCATCCAGGAAGCGCACGCGGGCCGCCGGCTCCGGCCCCCAGGTGACGGCGGTGACGACGGAGGTGAGGGGGACGGCGGCCGTCGGCAGCACGTCGGCGCCCAGGAGGGCGTTCACGAACGTCGTCTTGCCCCGCTTGAACTCGCCGGCGACGACCACGACGAACCGTTGCTCGGCGAGCTTCTCGCGGAGGGCCGCCGCCCGCCCGGCCAGGCCGGCGTGGCCCCGTTCCGCGGCCACCGCGCCGAGGCGCTCCAGCGAGAGCTCCACGCTCCGCCGGGCCCCACCGAGGTCCCGTTGGCCCATGAAAGAAGCTCCCACCTCCATCGCGTCGAGGTAGGAGCTATCAGCCCGCGACCGGGCGTTCGGCGAGCCCCATCGCCGCTTCCGAGTATAGCCCGCCGGTGCGGGACGGACCGCCGGGTGGGACGACGGGCGGTGGCGGGGCGGGGGTCGGAGGGGGCCGGGCCGGATCCTCGCCGCTACCCGTCGGGCTCGTCCTCGATCCCCGGCATCCCGACGAGGGTGTTCGTGGCGAGCACGCCGGGGATGGGGTGGATCCGCTCCAGGATGATCCGGCTGGCGTGCTCCCAGACCGTGGGGAGCTCGGCGAGGAGGTCGTACTGGCCGGCCAGGACGGCCACGGCGCTCACCTCGGCCGAGCCGGCCAGGGCCTCGAACACCTCGCCGACCTGCCCGGCGCGGGCGGAGACGTGGACGTAACAGGCCTCCCGGGCCCCCCGGTGCATGGGCAGCGCGATCCGCTCGGCGGTGACACCCAAGAGGTCCGGCGGGACGACCGGCGCGGTGTAGGCCCGGGTGACGCCCTCGATCGCGTGGACCTCCTTGATCACGGCCCGGGCGATGGCCCGGAAGTCCGGCCCCTCCACCGCCGCCATGGCGTCCCAGTCACCGACCACGGCCGCCGCCGCCCGGACGCCGTGGACCCCGTGGAGCTGGATCACCACGTCGTCGAGCTTCCCGGGCTCCACCCGGAGGTACAGGTACGCGTGCACGGGGGGGAGGCTATCCGGTGACCGGCTCGACGAGCGAGCCGTGGGGCGACCGGCAGAGGGCCTCGAGCTCCGGCCCGCCCTCCTCCGGGCCCACCGCCACGATCCGGTCCTCGGCCTGGAACACGAACGCCGGGCGGGGCCGGTAGATCCAGCGCTGCCCCCGGCGGACCGCCAGGACCCACATCCCGGTCTCCGTGGAGACCTGGAGCTCCTTGAGCGAGCGGCCCTCGGCCGCCGAGCCCGGCTCCACGCTGACCAGGACGCCGGTCTCCTCGGTCTCCTCGAGCGCCATCTGGATCACCGGGTGGAGGTCCTCGCCCCGCTCCACGTACCACGTCATGTCGCGGGCCGCGTCGCAGATCGCCTCGCTCGCGGCGCCGATCCGGAGGAGCCCACGCAGCTCGTCGGGGTCCCGGGCCTCGGGCGCCGCGCGGAGGACCCAGGACTCCAGCTCGTCGTGGAGGATGTCGCTCCGGGTCTCGAGCGTGGCCACCTCGGCGGCCAGCGCCCGATCGTTGAACAGCAGGGAGGAGTAGGCGAAGCCCACGGCCGCCTCCCCGGCGTTCTTCATCTCGACCAGGATGTCCACGGCCCGGTCCAGCTCGGACAGGGGCGGTGGGTCGTGGTCGGGGCCGGGGGGCAGCGGCGGCGCGCCGGCCAGCTCCCGGATCAGGTTCACGCCGTCCTCCGGCCCCTGGAACAGCAGGACGTCGCCCTCCCCCAGGACGGTGTCGGGTCCGGGGTCGAACTCCCAGTCCAGCCCGCGACGGACCGCCATCAGCCACATCCCGGTCTCCGTGGGGAGCGACAGGTCCCGGAGGCTCCGGCCGACGACCGGGGCGCCGTCCCGGACCTTCACCCGCCCGGAGATCTCGTCGGCGTGGCGGAGGTCCCGGCGGAGGGCGTCGGGGATCCCCAGGTCGGCCTGGACCACCCGGGCGATGTCCGAGGCGGCGTCGCCGATCTTGTCGATGGCGCTGGCGACCCAGAGCACGCTCTCGATGGCCTCGGCGTCCTCCGGGCTCCGGGCCGCCAGGACCGCCACGGTCCGGAGGCGGCGGAGGTAGCGCTCCATCCGCTCCTCGAGCTTCTCGACCTCCCCGGCGAGCTCCTCGTCGTCGAAGAAGACGGCGGCGTAGGCGAGATCGACGAGCAGCTCCGAGGCGTCCTTGGCCTCGACGAGCAGCTCCTTGACGTTCTTCGGTTCCTCATCCATGCGGAGCGACCCCCAACAGTGTAAGGACCAGGAGGTAGGCGAGCACACCCGTGAGGTCCATGACGCTCGTGATGATGGGGACCCCGTGGTTGTCCGGGTCCAGGCCGAACCGGCTGGTCGAGATGGCCAGGTAGTAGGCGACGACCAGGGCCACGGGGAGCGAGAGGAGCCCGGTCAGGAGGACCGACCCCACGACGTGGCCCCAGCCGGGGCCGGCCATGCCGAAGGCCGCCGCCACGCCCACCGAGAGGATCCCAATCGTCGTGAACACGGCCGCCCCCAGGATCGTCACCAGGCCCGCGTCGAGCGCCGCCGGGGCCTGGGGGAGCCCCCGGGGCTCGATCACGCCCAGGTGGAGCTTCGAGGACAGCCGGGAGGAGAGGATCCCCCCCAGGGCGCCGAGCTGCGAGACGAGCACCGGCACCGGGATCAGGAGCGCGGGGAGGCTGGTGAACGCGGTCTCCAGCCGACGCTCCATCGCGGTCCCCGCCAGGATGTCCAGGATCGGGGTGAGGATGATCACGAGCGCCATCTCCACCTGGGCCCGCCTGGCCGCCGGGAGGTCGGTCATCGCCCCCCGGATCGTCACGTACAGCGCGACGGCGATGCAGGTGGCGCCCACGACCCCGTTGAGCCAGGGCACGCGGGTGATGAACGTCGCGGCGAACAGGCTGGGGATCGTGGTCATGTCGCCGATCGCGGTCACCATGGGCGTGGCCACCGCGTCGAGGTCGTAGCCCTTCCGCTGGGACAGCACGGCGAGCCCCAGGGTGAACAGCAGCGCGACGGCCGAGCCCAGCGCCCCGCCCACGACCGAGATCGTGACGAGGTCCACGATCGAGGCCGAGGGCAGGCCGAAGGCCGCCGCGGAGAGGCGGGCCAGGAGGGCGAGGTACAGGGCCGAGCCGAACGTCGTGACCACCCCGACGTGGACGTTCTGGTAGAGCACCCCCTCCCGGTCCCCGGACACCTCGAAGAGGCCGGCGTTGATGCTGGTCCCCAGGCGGGCCCCGATCGCGCCGAAGATCGTCCCCTTCATCCCGACCGCCGCCGGGATGAGGATCAGGAGGCCCGGGACCTCGACCAGGGTGTGGGTGACGGCGCCCAGGGTCAGCCCGGCCGTCAGGCCGGCGAACGTGCTGAGGAGGAGCGCGACGATCCCCTGGCGGAGCGTGCGCCGCTCCGCCCGCAGGGACGCCCAGAGGCGCCGGGCGCGGGGTCGGAACGCCATAACGGGTCGTCGTGCAACATCGGCTGGCGCGGGTCGTCGTCGGTCGGCCGTGGGCCGGGGGCAGTATGCGCGTCATCCCCCCGGCCGGCAAGGATGCCCCGGCCCGAGCCGCCCCGGGCCTCAGCCGTCCAGCCAATCCCGCGTGATGACGAGCCAGAACGCCAGGCCGGCGTAGGGTCCGTACCGCCGGAACCGGCGCAGGATCTGGGCGTCGGTCAGGCTGCGCCTCCCCACCAGCCTGGCGTAGGTGGGCCGGGACCAGGAGTCCAGGATCAGCCGGGAGGTCCGGCCCAGGAGCAGCATCACGTGGGCCGCCGCGTAGGGCCCGATCCCGGGGAGGGCGAGGAGGCGGCGCTCCAGCTCGTCGTCGGGGAGCTCCTCCGGCCGGGCCCGGCCCCAGGCCTCCAGGTCCAGGCGCCCCTCGGCCACCGCGCGGGCCAGCCCCCGGAGCGGCCCCGCCCGGTAGCCGGCCCGCACGACCTCCCGGTAGAAGCGCTCGTCCCGCTCCGCCATCGCCTCCGGGGTGGGGAAGGCCCGGCCCCACGCCCCATCCGGACGCACGCCCACGGCCGGCTCCCCCAGGTGCTCGACGAGCGCGGAGACCATGCGCCGGGTTGCCGACCATGCGCAGTTCGTCGTGCAGATCGTCTTCACGACGTCCTCGAACACCGTGGGGCTCCGGATCATCCGGCCCGCCCCCGACGCCGCCCACGACAGCAGGGGATCGCCGTCCAGCAGCGCGTAGAAGCCCGACAGGTCGAGGTCGAGCCGGAGGACGGCCCGGACCTCCGCCAGGAGGGCGGCCATCCGCCGGGGACCGGGCCTCGGCCCCAGCACCTCCACCCGGGCCCGGCCCCGCCGGCCGGGGGAGATCCGAACCATGCGGGGGCGCCCCCCGGCCCGGAGGGGGAGCTCCAGCGCGTCGCGCTCCTCGTCGAGCCGCATCGGCGGGAGCTCCAGGAGCCCGTGGGACCGGAGGGATCGTCGGAGGTCCACCGGCTCGCCCCCCGCCCCCCGGAGCGCGATCTCGGCCACGGTCCGCGTGCTGTCCGCCCCGGGCACGTCGGTCACCCTAGCGGCCCAAGGACGCCGCGTCGCCCCCGGGCGATCCGGGTGATCCGAGGGTCGCGGGGTTCCGAATGGGGTAAGGCCAACCTGGGAGCGAGGAGGCGACCATGGGAGACGGAGCCTACGGCCGGTACGGGATCGCGCGGGTCTACGCGCTGATCTTCGGGATCACCTACCTGGCGGTGGCGGCGGTCGAGCTGATCACGCGCGACGCGCTGGCCCCCGTGCTCGAGTTCACCGCGCTGCAGAACGCGGTCCACTGGGCGGTGGGGGCGGTGGTGCTCTTGTCGTTCTTCGGCGGAGAGACGGCCGCCCGGCTGGTGGCCCGGATCGTGGGGGTCGTGTTCGTGGCCCTGACGCTCTGGGGCGTGGTCGCGCCCGACAGCCTGGGAGCGTTCCTGGGCTACGCGGGCGGGATCCCGGTCTCGTACAACATCGTCCACGCGCTCACCGCGGCCGTCGCGCTGTACGCCGGCTTCGCCTCCCGGGCCCCGAGCCGGGCCACGGCCTGAGCATGCGCCTGGCGCGCGCGGTCGGGGCGGCCGTGCTCCTGGTCGCCGTGGGCGAGGCCGGCCATCGGCTGCTCGAGGGCACCGGCTGGGGAGGCGCCGCGGCCCACCACGCCTTCCACCTGGTGTACGCGCTGGGAGCCGTGGCGGCGTTCCTGGTGTGGGCCATCCGCGACGTCCGGCGGCACGGGATGCCCCGCTTCGCGTGGTCGCTCTCCCCGCGGCAGGAGGGGGCGAGCGAGGGGAGAACGGCGTAGGACGACGGCCCCGGTACCATCGGCCGCGGTGGTGCGGTTCACGGACCGGGCTCGGGAGATCCTGCGGCGCTCGCACGAGGCGGCTCGTCGGCTGAACCCCGATGCGACCGTCCGGCTGTGGGTGGACGGCTCGGGGACGGCTCGCTTCGACCTGGTGCCGGCGGCCGGGGAGGGCGATCGGGTGGTGGAGGGCGAGGGCTTCGTCCTCTACGTGGCGCCCGGGGTCTCCGGCCTCGTGGACGTGGTGGAACCGCACGATCGGCTGATCCTCCGGCCCCCGGACCCCGACTAGACTCGGGACCGTGGCGGCTGGCGGGGACCAGCGGAACGTCGCGTGGCGCGGCCCCGGTGGGGCCGGTCCGCTCCTGCTGATCGGGGGCGCGGAGGACCGGTTCCGGGGTCGGGAGATCCTCTCCCGGTTCGTGCAGCTGGCCGGGGCGGGCCAGGGCCACGTCGTCGTCATCGCCACCGCCTCCACGTTGGGGGAGCCGGCCGGGGCGATGTACCGCGACCTCTTCGCCGGCCTCGGCGCCGGCCGGGTGTCGATGCTCCGGCCCCTCACCCGCGAGGAGGCCGAGGACGAGGCCCACGCCGAGACGCTCGCCGCCGCCACCGGCGTGTTCCTGACCGGCGGCGTCCAGATGCGGCTCACGACGACGATCGGGGGGACGCGGCTGGGCCGCTCGCTCCAGCTGGCGCACGATCGGGGGGCGGCGGTGGCGGGGACCTCGGCGGGGGCCAGCGCACTCGCCTCCCACATGATCGCGTTCGGCCGCTCGGGGGACACCCCGAAGCACCGGATGGTGCACCTCACGGCCGGGTTGGGGCTGCTCCCGGACGCCGTCGTGGACCAGCACTTCGAGCAGCGGACCCGCTACGGCAGGCTCCTCACCGCCGTGGCCCAATCCCCCTCCCTGGTGGGGATCGGGCTGGACGAGGACACGGCGGCCATCGTGTACTCCGATCGGACGATGGAGGTCCTGGGGCGGGGGGCGGTGACGGTGGTCGACGGCTCGCGGATCGCCACCGACGCGCCGGAGGCGAAGGCCCACCGGCCGGTCCTCGTCTCGGGGGCCGTGGTCCACGCCCTGCCGGCCGGCTACTGGTTCGACCTGCGGGCCCGGCGGTTCCTGGGCCGCACCGGCCCCCCTGCCCGGGAGCGGGAGGCCTCGGAGTGAGCGGCGGCCGGTCCC
>DATLZP010000291.1:0-2179 GCA_035573935.1 Actinomycetota bacterium | reverse complement strand
GCCCGGGCCGCCGCCCGTGGGGCCGGGTGCTTGCCCCGGGCCCCCGGGGAGGGGAGACTTCCCCCGGCCTCGGGAGGCACGATGGGGAGCTGGAGCGCAGCGCGGAGGTGGGCGGCCCTGGCCGCCACGGGCCTGGGCCTGGCCTGGGCCCTGCTCCTCCCCCACCGGGCCGACGCCGCTCCCCGGATCGCGCTCCGGGTGACCGCGGAGCCGGACTCCGGCTCCCCCGGGTCGCGGATCACGTTCCGCTACCGGGTCACGAACCCCGGCGACGAGCCGCTGTTCGACGTGGTGGTGACCGATGCCGCGGTCGGCGCCGTGGGCTCCGTGGACCGCCTCCGGCCCGGGCGAACGGTGGCGTTCGTCCGGCAGGTCGTGCTCCGAGCCGCCCCCATCAAGAACGTCGCCGTGGCCCGAGCCACGGACCGCCAGGGGATCCCCGTCCGGTCCCGGGCGGTGGCCACCGTGACCGTCGTGGCCGGGACCCCGGGCGGGCAGCCCGAGCTGGCCTTCACCGGCGCGCCGGCGCTCGCGGAGGCCGGCGCCGCCGTGCTCCTGCTGCTCGCGGGGGCGGCGTTCGTGGGGATGGGGCGGCGCCCGACCTGACCCGCCGGGTCAGCCGTAGAAGACCACGGTCACCCAGAGGGCGCCGCGCCGGCGCTCGAAGCCGATGCCCACCCGACGGAAGGAGCGGCGGAGCACGTTCTCCCGGTGCGGGGGGCTGTGCATGAACGCCCGGTGGAGACCCTCCACCGAGAAGCCCGCCCCCACGTTCTCCCCCCCGATCGACCAGTCGAACGGGGCCAGGACCGCCGCCAGGTTCGTGGAGTGGTAGATGCTGCCGCGGCGGGCCATGTCCTCGCTGTGCCGGGCGGCGTAGCGCGAGAGCCGGGGGGCGAACGCCAGCCGCGGCAGGTCCCGGGCGGTCCGGGCTCGGTTGATCAGGGCGAGCATCCGCTCCCGACGGGTCGGCGTGTCCTGCGCCGCGGCCGGAGCCGCACCCAGCAGGAGGACGGCGGCCAGGCCCACCGCCAGCAGCATCCCCCCTCGACCCGTCCGGAGCGTGCGCATCTCGGGGGAGCTATCGGCAGGTCCCGGGGCCACCTTGAGCGCGGCGATGGTCCGTTCGGACCATGCGGACCTCCCCGATCGCGGGTACGGGTCCCGCCCGGCCCCCGGCGGCCGGCCCGGCTCACCAGCGGAGCTTCAGCTGCCGGGCGGCCCGGGCCTCGTCGAGGCGGCGGACCGGGGTGGTGGTGGGGGCCTCCCGGAGGAGCGAGGGGTCGCGGCGGGCCTCCTCGGCGGCCCGCCGGAGCGCGGCGGCGAAGGCGTCCAGCGTCTCCTTCGTCTCGGTCTCCGTGGGCTCGACCATGAGGGCCTCCTCCACGACCAGCGGGAAGTACACCGTCGGCGGGTGGAAGCCCAGGTCGATCAGGCGCTTGGCCACGTCCATCGCCCGGACCCCGGTCTCCTCCTTGAGCCGCCGGGCCGTGGCCACGAACTCGTGCATCGGACGGCCGGGGTAGGCGAGGGGGAACACCTCCCGCACCAGCGACGCCAGGTAGTTCGCGTTCAGCACGGCCCGTTCGGAGACCTCCTCCAGTCCGTCCCGGCCGTGGAGGAGGACGTAGGCGTAAGCCCGGACCAGCACCCCGAAGTTCCCGTGGAACCCGTGGACCCGGCCGATCGAGCCCGGGCGGTCGTGCTCCAGGCGGAACCGCCCGGTGGCCTCGTCCCGCTCCACGAGCGGCGCGGGCAGGAGCGGCACCAGCTCCTCCTTCACCCCCACCGGCCCGGCCCCCGGTCCCCCGCCGCCGTGGGGCGTGGCGAACGTCTTGTGCGTGTTGATGTGGACGATGTCGAACCCCATGTCGCCGGGGCGGACCTTCCCCATGATGGCGTTGAGGTTCGCGCCGTCGTAGTACACCAGGCCGCCCACGTCGTGGACGATCCTGGCGATCTCGGTGATCTCCTCCTCGAACAGCCCGAGCGTGTTGGGGTTCGTCACCATGAAGCCGGCGACGTCCTCGTCCACCAGCTTGGCCAGGGCCGAGACGTCGACCAGGCCCCGGGCGTCGGAGGGGACGTTCACCGCCTCGAACCCGCCCAGGCGGACGCTCGCCGGGTTCGTCCCGTGGGCCGAGTCCGGGATCACGATCCGCCGACGGGTCTCGCCGTT
>DATLZP010000290.1:0-4197 GCA_035573935.1 Actinomycetota bacterium | reverse complement strand
CCGCCGCTGCCACAGCGTCCCTCCGCCGGGCGGCCTCGTCGGCTCCCTGGACCGGGCCGGTGTCGTCCGTGCCCACGACTACCCCTCCACCCGGAACCAGCGCTCGATGCCGTCCGGACCCACGTCCACGAGGTAGCCCCGGAGGATCCCGAAGGCGGCCTCGCTCCCCGGGTTCAGGCAGAGCGTCTCCCCCACCCGGGCCTCGCCCCCGGACTCGTGGATGTGCCCGTGGAGCCCGAGGAGCGGCCGGAACCCCTCGATGGCCTCCCGGACCCCGGTCGAGCCGACCGGCCCGCGCAGCAGGTCGCCGGCCGAGACGACCGGCCGGAGCTCGGCATCGAGGAGCGGCGCGGTGTCCAGACCCGAGCCGTGCGGCGGGCAGTGGGTGAGGAGGATCGTCCGGCGCGGCTCGCGGGCCTCCTCGAGCAGCTTCGCGAGCCGCTCCCGGAACTCGTCGTCGGGGATCTCCCGCGGCGTGCGCCACGGCGTGGGGTTCGACTGCCCGGCCCCCACGACCAGGAGGCCGCCGACGATCTCGACGACGCGCCCGTCCACGTTCACGCAGTAGGGGCTCGTGGCGAGCTCGTCGTCGATCTCGTAGGGGTCGTCGTTCCCCGGGATCAGGTAGATCGGGACGCCGGTCCCCTCCATCCGCTCGGCGGCGAGCGCCATCCACTCCCCGACCCGCCGGCGGATCTCGGCCCGGAACCGCTCGTCGAGCGCCCCGGGGTCGGCCCCGAGCCGCTCGACCTCCTCGGGCGTGGCGCGGAGCGCGTAGTACCCGAGGTTCGCGATGTCCTGTTCGAGGCGGGCCAGCTCCTCCTCGGTCCGGGCCACGCGGCGCCGCCCGGCCACCTCGGCCTCGAAGCGATCGCCGGCCTCCACGACCGGGACCATCGCCTTCCCGGTGAGGTCCCCCGCGTAGATCACCGCATCGGCCCGGTACATCCGGGTCCGGGCTGCGTTCAGCATCTTCCGCCACGCCTTGTCCGAGGCGTGGATGTCGGAGACGACGTAGAGCCGGACCGCGCGCGTGCCCACACCCCCAGCCTACGACGCGCGGGGGGTCACTCCGGCGGGATCTCCCGGTACATCAGGCCGACGTCCACGCCCTGGGCCCGGCGCCGGGCCGCCTGCACCGCGTAGATCACCACGGCGAGGGCGAAGAACACGATCGTGAAGGTGAGCCCGGTCCGGTTGAAGTACTGGAACGCGGTCTCGCCCGGGGCCCGCCCGAGCAGGTCGATGATCGGCGCGAACCCCGCGTACCAGTACAGGACCCCGACGAACAGCATCCAGACGATCCCCATCGCCGGGAGCCACGAGCGCCACGGCGCCCCGGAGAGGAGGTCCCGGCGGGTGAAGGGGCCGAGGAGGGCGTTCACCCCCGGCATGAACCAGGTGAGGAACGCCATCGTGATGCTGAACCACAGCGTCGCCACGAGGTTCAGCTTCCCGTCCGGCGGCGCGACCGAGTCGGGCAGGATCGGGAAGTTCTGGAGGATCGCGAACACGACCGCGATGCCGAGGGCCGTCAGGATCGAGTTCGTCGGGGCGCGGAGCCGCTCGTTGACCTCGCCGAACCACTCCGGGACCTGGCGGTCCAGGCTCCAGGCCAGGCCGATCCGGCTGATGAAGTTGATGTAGACCGGGCAGAGAAGGAACGGGAAGATCGCACCGGCCAGGCTGACGAAGGCCCACAGCGGCCAGAGGCCGGGCCGGGAGATCTCGGCGAGGAGCGGGAGCGAGTTGGGCTGGCCGAGGGGGAGGTTCGGATCCCCGAACCAGAACATCCCGCCCCACCCGAGCCGGGTGTCGAGGCCGAGCTGGAACGAGAGCAGGTCGGTGTAGATCGAGTTGAACCAGACCGCGATCCCGAGGGCCCCGAGCACGGCGATCAGGATCCCGCGCTTCACGTTCCCGGTGACCTCCCCCGCGATGTAGGCGCTGTACTGGAAGCCGATGTAGTTGAGGAGCAGGATCGCGGCCATGAAGCTGAAGATCGAGAACGGGATGAGCGCGCCGGTGCCGGGGGGGTCCAGGATCCCCACCCCGGTCCCCTTGAACCCGTTCTCCCGGGCGAACGTCGCGAGCTCCTGCACCGTCACGCCCGCGTAGCGCGGGAGGTTCGCCTCGAACGTCCCCCGGTCGATCAGGAGGAGCCCGAACACGAACATCACGACCGCCGAGGCGAGGGAGAGCGTGGCGAGCCCCGTGACGATGCGGTGGAAGCGCCGGGTGGGCTGGATCACGACCCAGAAGATCAGGGCCAGGACCAGGAGGGCGCCGATGAACCCCGGCCACCCGGTGATCACGCCGCCCTCCGCGAACCAGCCGTTCGCCTCCTCGAAGAACCGGATCCCGGTCCCGATGCCCACGATCCGCCCGGTGATCTGGAGGTTGCGGAGGACGATCGGGACCTCGAAGGCGATGATCGCGATCGCCGCGAACACGAGCGTGAACGACTCGACCCACCCCAGGAACGGCCCGACCCCGGGGATCAGGCGGCTCGTGAAGACGTAGTCCCCGCCCGAGCGCGGCATGACGCTCGAGAGCGAGGCGAAGATCAACCCGAGCAGCACGCAGAACGCCCCGACGATGATCGCCGCCCACCCGTACGTCGTGAACCCCGCCGTGCCCACGGGGATGAAGGCCAGGGTGTAGAACACCGGGTACCAGCCGACCCCGGTCCCGACGAACGCCGCGGTGTTGAAGAAGAGGGCGTTCGTCACGCTCACCTCTCGGACCAGGCCGGACGCCTGGCGCGTGAAGAGCTTCCGGCCGGCGACGCCCGACGGAGTCCCGCTCACGGCCCTCCCCCCTTCCGAGGACAGCCCGACGGCCCGGCGCCGAGCCGAGCCCGACGCGTGCCGTATGTTGGTGCCCTCCCGGAGGGGAGGTCAAGTTGCGTCGGGTCGACACGACGGAACGCTGAGGGGACCGGTGCGGATCGGCGTCGACGTCGGTGGGACGTTCACGGACGGGGTCGCCGTGGACGAGCGCGGTCACGTCGTCGCGCGCCGGAAGGAGCCGTCCACCCCTCCGGCAATCGAGGAGGGCGCGCTCGCCGTGGTGGCGGCGCTCGCGGCCGGCGGTCGCCCCGACCTCGTGGTGCACGGCACGACCGTGGCGACGAACGCGCTGATCGAGCGGGGGTACGGGCGCATCGGGCTGCTCGCGACCGAGGGGTTCCGGGACGTCCTGGCCATCGGGTCGATGCAGCGCCCCGACCTGTACGACGTGTGGCAGCGGAAGCCGGAGCCGATCGTCCCGCGCCGGCTGCGCCTGGAGGTCCCCGAGCGGATGACCCCCGAGGGTCGGATCCTCCGACCGCTCGACGAGGGGGCCGTCGCGCGGGCCGCCCGGAGGTTCCGCCGGGAGCGGGTCGAGGCGGTCGCCGTCTGCTTCCTGTTCTCCTACGCGAACCCGGTCCACGAACGGCGGGCCGCGACGATCCTCCGCCGCCTCCTCCCGGGGGTGGAGGTCGCCCTCTCCTCGGAGGTGGCGCCGATGATCCGGGAGTTCCCGAGGACATCGACCACCGCCGTCAACGCGGCGCTCCGTCCCGTCGCCGCCCGCTACCTCCGCGGGCTCGCCCGCAGGGCCGGGGCCCCGGTCCTCGTCATGCAGTCGAACGGCGGCGTGCTCCCGGCCGGGGAAGCGGCCCGCCGGGCGCACGAGCTCCTGGTCTCCGGCCCCGCGGGCGGCGTGGTGGGGGCGACCGTGTTCGCCGCCGCCGGCGGCGTCCGCGACCTGGTCACGATGGACATGGGCGGGACGAGCTTCGACACCTGCCTCGTGCTCGACGGCCGGCCGCGGGTCCGCGGAGCCTCGGAGGTCGCCGGCTGGCCCATCCTCGCGCCCGCGGTCGATCTGGTCACGGTGGGGGCCGGCGGGGGGAGCCTGGCTCGGGTCGACGCGGGGGGCGCGCTCCGGGTCGGCCCGCGGAGCGCCGGGGCGGTGCCCGGGCCCGCGTGCTACGGGCGGGGGGGCACCCTCCCCACCGTCACCGACGCGAACCTCCTGATCGGCCGCCTGGACCCCGAGCGGTTCCTCGGGGGGCGTCTGCCGCTGGACGTGGAGGCCGCGGCGCGGGCCGTCCACGACCACGTCGCCCGGCCGCTCGACGTCCCGCTGGAGGCCGCGGCCCACGCGGTCGTGGAGGTCGCGTCCGCCACGATGGCGCGGGCGCTGCGG
>DATLZP010000289.1:0-3455 GCA_035573935.1 Actinomycetota bacterium | reverse complement strand
AACAGCAGCATGCCGTCCGGGGCCCAGACGCGGACCCGGACGATCCGACGGTCGGCCAGGATGGCCTCCCGGAGGTCGGCCGCCAGCTCCCGGGCGGCGTCCCCCTGGACCGGGGTGGCGAGATCCTCCCCCGCCAGGGCGGGGGCGACGGCCGTGTCGGCGATCGTGGCCGCCCGGGAGAGCGCCTCCCGCTCCTCCCGGTCCACGCCCACCCGCACGGCCACGACGGAGCCGGCGAGGGCCAGGCCGCAGAGGAGGGCGGCCACCCCCCACGCGTCGCGGCTGAGCCGCCCCCGGACCAGACCGTGGAGCACCGGCATCGGGGGTGATAGTGACCGGAGCCCGGTCCCCGCGGCAACCGAGGCACCGAACGGAGCCACCGGCGGATCTCAGGATCGGCGGGAAGCGAGCGAAGGACGCGGCCGGACGGTGGAGACGGCCGGATTCGAACCGGCGACCCCCTGCGTGCAAGGCAGGTGCTCTACCGCTGAGCTACGTCCCCCCGGCAAGCATAGAGGCGGCCACCGCCCCCCGGGCCCCGTGCGGCGCGGGCGGCCTCAGGGCGCCTCCCAGGCCACCTCCCCGTCCTTGCCCAGCAGGCGGATCACCGGGGTCCCGTCCGCGGCCAGCCCGATGATGGCCCGGAGGTCCCCGTCGGCCGAGAGCAGCCGGATGATGGGCGAGCCCTCTGCGGCGAGCCCCAGGCGGGCCCGGACCTTGCCCTCCTGGTCGTAGAGCCCGACCGTGGGCGACCCCTGCTGGGCCAGGGTGAAGACGTACCGCATCTCGCCGTCCTTGGACTGCAGGCCGAAGGTCGGGGACCCCTCCGAGGCCAGCCCGAACTTGGCCCGGATCTTCCCGTTGCGGTCCCCCAGCGCGAGGGAGGCCGACCCGTCGGAGGCCAGGCCCAGGGTGGCCCGGACCTTCCCGTCCGCGTCCCCGATCGCCAGCCCGGCCGAGCCGTCCGAGGAGAGGCCGAAGCGGGCCCGGACCCGGCCGTCCGGGTCGTGGAACGACAGGAACGGCGACCCGTCGTCCGAGGACACCCCGATCCTGGCCCGGACGTTCCCCTGGCCGTCCACGATCTCCAGGCCCTCCGCCCGGAGGACGCGCTTCCTCATCACCTGCATCGCCCCGTGGGGGGAAGCATGGCGCGGGCGGGCGGTGGCGTAAAGCACCCCCCTCGGCGAGACCCACGCCTCCGAGCGCGGAAGCGAGAAGCCGCCGGGGCCCGAAGGTCCCAGCGGCTCCTCGATGCGAACCCTACGCCCCGCACCCGGGGCCGGTCAAGCCGGGAGGGGGGTTCTTGTCACTCTTTCTCCGGGACCACGGCCTCGGCCCGCCGGGTGCAGGCCCGCAGGCGATCGGGCAGGGGCGCGACCCCCAGCCCGGGCCCCTCCGGCACCCGCATCGTGCCTCCCGGCTCCAGCACGAACGCCTCGGTGAGGTCGGCGGCGAAGTAACGACCGCTCGCGCTCGTGTCCCCGGGGAGCGTGAAGCCGGGGAGCGAGGCGAGCGCCAGGTTCGCCGCCCGGCCCACGCCGGTCTCGAGCATCCCCCCGCACCACACCGGCACCTCGCGCTCCCGGCAGAGGTCGTGGACGTGGCGGGCCGCCAGGAGCCCGCCCACCCGGCCCTGCTTGACGTTCACCACCCGGCACGACCCGAGGGCCAGCGCGGCCCGGACGTCCGCCGGGGAGCGGATCGACTCGTCCAGGCAGACGGGCGTGGCGAGCTGTGACTGGAGCTCGGCGTGGTCCACCAGGTCCTCGTGGGAGAGCGGCTGCTCGATCATCGACAGCCCGAGCTCGTCCAGGGCCCGGAACACCGGGGCGTCGGCCAGCGTGTAGGCGGCGTTCGCGTCCACGGAGAGGGGGACGGCCGGGAACGACTCGCGGACCGCCCGGACCCGCTCCACGTCGCGGCCCGGCTCGATCTTCAGCTTGACCCGCACGTACCCCTCGGCCACGTACCCGGCGACCTCTTCCACCAGCTCCTCCACGGTCTCGGTGATCCCCACCGAGACCCCGCAGGGCACCCGGTCCCGCGTCCCCCCCAGGAACGAGGCCAGGGACGCGCCCTCCTCCCGGAGGTGGGCGTCGAGGAAGGCCATCTCGACGGCGGCCTTCGCCATCCGGTTCCCCCGGGTGCCGGCCAGCACCCGGGGCAGGTCGGCCGGCCCGACGTCCCCCGCGGCGAGGAGCGCCGGGGCCAGGTGATCCCGGATCGCCAGCCAGGCCCCCTCGTTGAACTCCCCGGAGAAGTCCGGGCGGGGTCCGGCCACGCACTCCCCCCACCCCTCGGCCCCCTCGGCCTCCAGGCGGACCAGGATGCACGCCTTCTCCCGCTCCTCCCCGAAGCTCGTCCGGAACGGCCGGACCAGCGGGAGGGCCACCAGGCGGAGCTCGAGGGCGCGGACCCGCGTCACGGTCAGGCGTCCGGGCGGTCCACGATCGCCGACGGCAGGGCCAGGTGGTAGCAGGGGAACGGCTCGTCCACCAGGAACGCGGCGGCCACCATCCCCATCCCCAGGCAGGCCTCGAAGACCTCCGCGGTGGCGTCCCGCCACGCGCCGAGGAGGCCGGGGTCCCGCCTGCGCAGGGCCGCCAGGTCGGGGGGGATGTCCACCCGCCAGCTCCCCTCGGGCTCCGGCGTCGGGTCGGCCACCCGCACCGGCTCCGGCCCACCCGCCTCCCCCCGGGCCACGAGGAGCTCCCGCTCCGGGCCGGCCACCGGGACCCGCCCCACGGGCCGGCGCCCGAGGTCCCAGCGGACCATGAACCGGTCGCTCCGGTCGCCCCGGTTCAGCAGGTCGGTCATCTCCCCGTAGCAGTCGCGGATAAACCGATCGGCCACCACGCCCAGCTTGGCGAAGTTGAACTTGGCGTTGCGGGCCTGGAGCGGGTCGAACGTCCACCGGACCATCCGGATCCCCGCCTCCAGGGCCTGGGCCCGCTGGGCCAGCTTCAGCGCGTACCCCACGCCCCGGGACCGCAGGCCGGGCCGCACGGCGAGCATGTGGGAGTGGACGTGCGGCTCCTCGCCGGGGGCCACGCCCACCCACCCCAGGACGTAGCCGACGAGCTCCCCCCCATCCTCGGCCCCGTAGGGGACGTCGCCGCTCTCCGCCAGGGCCCGGATCACCTCCCGGGGGAGCAGCTGGTGCTCCCCCCAGGTGGCGATCATGACGTCGATGATGCGGTCCGCGTCCTCCAGCGTGGTGAGGGGCCGCAGGGCGACCCCGGCAGCGCCGGCGGCCGCGTGGGCGAGCTCCCAGGCCGCGTGGGGATCTACCCGCCCGCCGGGGGCGGCAGCTCCTGCCACTCGCTCTCGTCGAGGTCCTGACCCCGACGCCGCTTGAAGAACGCCACGACGGCCGCGACGACCGCCCCGACGAACGCCAGCCGGAGCAGCTTGGCGAAGAACCCGCGCTCCTTCTTCTCGGCCTCAGCCTC
>DATLZP010000288.1:0-2312 GCA_035573935.1 Actinomycetota bacterium | reverse complement strand
GAGGCTGAGGCCGAGAAGAAGGAGCGCGGGTTCTTCGCCAAGCTGCTCCGGCTGGCGTTCGTCGGGGCGGTCGTCGCGGCCGTCGTGGCGTTCTTCAAGCGGCGTCGGGGTCAGGACCTCGACGAGAGCGAGTGGCAGGAGTTGCCGCCCCCGGCGGGCGGGTAGATCCCCACGCGGCCTGGGAGCTCGCCCACGAGGCCGCCGGCGCGGCCGGGGTCGTCCTGCGGCCCCTCACCACGCTGGAGGACGCCGACCGCATCATCGACGTCATGGCCGCCACCTGGGGGGAGCACCAGCTGCTCCCCCGTGAGGTGATCCGGGCCCTGGCCGAGAGCGGGAACGTCCCCTACGGGGCCGAGGAGGGGGGCGAGCTCGTCGGCTACGTCCTGGGGTGGGTGGGCGTGTCTCCCGGCCGGGACCCGCACGTCCACTCCCACATGCTCGCCGTGCGGCCCGGCCTCCGGTCCCGGGGCGCGGGGTTCGCGCTGAAGCTGGCCCAGCGGGCCCAGGCCCTGGAGGCGGGGATCCGGACCGTCCGGTGGACGTTCGACCCGCTCCAGGCCCGCAACGCCAAGTTCAACTTCGGCAAGCTGGGCGTGGTGGCCGATCGGTTCATCCGGGACTGCTACGGGGAGATGACCGACCTGCTGAACCGGGGCGATCGGAGCGACCGGTTCCTGGTCCGCTGGGACCTCGAGCGCCGGCCCGTGGGGCGGATCCCGGTGGCCGGTCCGGAGCGGGAGCTCCTCGTGGCCCGGGGGGAGGCCGAAGCGCCGGAGCCGGTGCGGGTGGCCGACCCGACGCCGGAGCCCGAGGGGAGCTGGCGGGTGGACATCCCCCCCGACCTGGCGGCCCTCCGCCGGCGGGACCCCGGCCTCCTCGCCGCGTGGCGGGACGCCACCGCGGAGGCCTTCGAGTCCTGCCTGGGGATGGGGATGGTGGCCGCGGCGTTCCTCGAGGAGGAGCCGTTCCCCTCCTACCACCTGGCCCTGCCGTCGGCCATCGTGGATCGCCCGGACGCCTGACCGTGACGAGGGTCCGCGCCCTCGAGCTCCGCCTGGTGGCGCTCCCGCTGGTGCGGCCCTTCCGCACGAGCTTCGGGGAGGAGCGGGAGAAGGAGTGCATCCTGGTCCGGCTGGAGACCGATGGCGCCGAGGGGTGGGGGGAGTGCGTGGCCGGACCCCGACCGGACTTCTCCGGGGAGTTCAACGAGGGGGCCTGGCTGGCGATCCGGGATCACCTGGCCCCGGCGCTCCTCGCCGCGGGGGACGTCGGCCCTGCCGACCTGGCCGGCGTGCTGGCCGGCACCCGGGGGAACCGGATGGCGAAGGCCGCGGTCGAGATGGCCTTCCTCGACGCCCACCTCCGGGAGGAGGGCAGGTCCCTGGCCTCGTTCCTGGGGGCGACCCGGGACCGGGTGGCCTGCGGGGTCTCGGTGGGGATCACCGAGAACGTGGAGGAGCTGGTCGAACAGGTCGCCGGGTACGTGGCCGAGGGGTACGTGCGGGTCAAGCTGAAGATCGAGCCGGGCCGCGACGTCGAGCGGGTCCGGGCGGTCCGGGAGTCGTTCCCCGCCGTCCCCCTCTCCGTGGACGCGAACGCCGCCTACACGCTGGCCGATGCCCCGGTGTTCCGGGCCCTGGACGAGCTCGGGCTGTCGATGATCGAGCAGCCGCTCTCCCACGAGGACCTGGTGGACCACGCCGAGCTCCAGTCGCAGCTCGCCACCCCCATCTGCCTGGACGAGTCGATCCGGTCCCCGGCGGACGTCCGGGCCGCCCTGGCCCTCGGGTCGTGCCGGGTGGTGAACATCAAGCAGGGCCGGGTGGGCGGGCTCCTGGCGGCCCGCCGCGTCCACGACCTCTGCAGGGAGCGCGAGGTCCCGGTGTGGTGCGGGGGGATGCTCGAGACCGGCGTGGGCCGGGCGGCGAACCTGGCGCTCGCCTCGCTCCCCGGCTTCACGCTCCCCGGGGACACGAGCGCCAGCGGTCGCTACTTCGCCGCCGACCTCACCGAGGCGTTCGTGCTGGAGCCGGGAGGGACGATGCGGGTGCCGGAGGGGCCCGGGCTGGGGGTCGTGCCACGGCCCGATCGCCTCCGGGCCTGCACCCGGCGGGCGGAGGCCGTGGGCCCGGAGAAAGAGTGACAAGAACCGCCCTCCCGGCTTGACCGGGCCCGGGTGGGGGGCGTAGGGTTCGCATCGAGGAGCCGCTGGGACCTTCGGGCCCCGGCGGCTTCTCGCTTCCCCGCTCACGGGGCGGCTCGTCCCGGCTCCCGGGGAGCCGCCTCCGGGTGCTTTACGCCACCCCGCG
>DATLZP010000287.1:0-2276 GCA_035573935.1 Actinomycetota bacterium | reverse complement strand
CGGGGCGGCGGCGACCACGGAGGAGGTCGCGGGGGCCGTGATCGCGGCGCTCGGGGACGACCGGCGCCGCTAGGATGGGGCGGGCCCGGCACCGGCCGGAGCCCGGATGCGCGCGGAGGTGGAGGGTGAAGATCACGGTCGTGGGCAGCGGGTTCGTCGGGCAGACCACCGCCATGCGGGTCCTGGAGAAGGGGCTCGGCGAGGTGGTGATGGTGGACATCGTCGAGGGCCTCCCCCAGGGGCTCGCCCTCGACCTCAGGCAGGCGGCGCCGATCGAGGGCTACGAGCCGGCGGTGATCGGCACGAACGACTACGCGGACACCGCCGGGTCGGACGTCGTCGTGATCACGGCCGGGTTCCCCCGGCAGCCCGGGATGAGCCGGATGGACCTGCTGGGGAAGAACGCGGGGATCGTCCGGGAGGTGGTGGAGAAGGTCGTCCCCGGCTCGCCCGACGCGATCCTGATCGTCGTGACCAACCCGCTGGACGAGATGACGTTCCTCGCCGCGGAGGTCTCGGGGTTCCCCAGGGAACGGGTGATGGGGATGGCCGGGGTGCTCGACTCGGCGCGGCTGCGCGCCTTCATCGCGGAGGAGCTCGGCGTCTCGCCCTCCGTCGTGCAGGCGATGACCCTCGGGTCCCACGGGGAGTCGATGGTGCCCCTGCCGCGCCACGCGACCGTGGACGGCAAGCCCCTCACCGAGCTCGTGGACGAGGCCACGCTGGAGCGGCTGTACCAGCGCACCCGCGACGCGGGGGCCGAGATCGTGGCGCTCCTCAAGAAGGGGAGCGCCTACTACGCGCCCTCCGCGGCGATCGCCCGGATGATCCGGGAGATCGTCCGGCCGACCGGCGAGCTGCTCCCGGTGTGCGCCTGGTGCACCGGGCAGTACGGGATCTCCGACGTGTACTTGGGCGTGCCGGTCCGGCTGGGCCGGCGCGGGGTCGAGGAGATCGTGGAGATCGACCTCAGCGACGACGAGCTGGCGGCGCTCCGGGCCGCCGCCGAGGGGATCCGCGCCAAGTGCGCGGACCTCGCGAAGCTCTGACCCGGGCCCCCGGGGGGCCCGGGGTCCCCGCGACCCGAGCGAGCCAGGCCCAGCCGCTCCTCCCTGCCCAGGAGCCGGCTACCATCGGGGCATGGCCGAGGGAGAGCTCCGCCGCCGGACCCGGATCTTCTTCACGAACTGGCGGACGTCGGACCTGCCCCTCGCCGCGAAGCTCCGCCTGACCGCCCGGAACCGCCTGCGCGCGCTCCGTCGCGGCTGCTGCGGGAACCCGGGCGAGCCCGGGTGCTGAGAGGCGGGTCCGGAGGGCCCCGGTCGGGGCCCCTGAGCGGCGCCCGCGGCGCCGGGGCCCTCGGCGCTCAGGCGCTGGTGGTGGCCTCCTCGCGGGGCACGATCCGCGCGGAGCCCACGCTCGGCGTGAAGATGGTCTCGTGGCCGTCGGCCCACCGCACCCGGTAGCGGACGCCGACCTCGCCCTTGATCACCTCGAGGATCTCGCCCTCCCGGGTGGGGGTCCCGACGTGCTCGGACTCGACGATGATCCTGTCGCCGACCTTGCCGATCATGGCCTCCCTCCGCACGTCGTCCTCGAACGGCCCCGGGGTTCGTCCCGGGGGCTCCGCGGGCCGTCCCCGGCCGGTCCCGCCTTATTCCTAGCGCGCCGCGGGCCGGTTGACCACCCGGGCCGCGCGGGCCGCCACCGCCTCGGCCACCTCCATCGTCGTGGCGCTCCCCCCGAGGTCGGGGGTGCGGACCCTCCCTTCGGCGAGGACCGCGTCGAGCGCGTCGTCGACGGCCCCGGCGGCCGCGGCCTCGCCCAGGTGGCGGAGGAGCATGGCCCCGGAGCGGATCATCGCCACGGGGTTCGCGATCCCCCGGCCGGCGATGTCGGGCGCGCTCCCGTGGACCGGCTCGAACACCGCGTACTCCCAGCCCAGGTTGGCGCCGGGGACCAGGCCGAGGCCGCCCACGAGGCCCGCGCACAGGTCCGAGAGGATGTCCCCGTAGAGGTTGGGGAGGAGGAGCACGTCGAACCGCTCCGGCTCCCGCCCCAGGCGCATCGAGAGCTCGTCGATCTCGAGGTCGCGGAGCTCGACCCCGCGGACGCCCACCGCCTCCTCCCGGGCGGTCTCGAGGAACAGGCCGTCGGAGTACCGCATGATGCTCGCCTTGTGCCCGACCGTGACGGTCCGACGGCCCTCCCGGCGGGCGAGGTCGAGGGCGAAGCGGACGATCCTCCGCGTCCCGGTGGGCGAGATCGGCTTGAGG
>DATLZP010000286.1:0-2720 GCA_035573935.1 Actinomycetota bacterium | reverse complement strand
GGACCAGGTCCGGCCCCAGCCGCTCCACCAGCCGGACGGCCTCCTCCCCGTCCCCCGCCGCCACCACCCGGACCGCCTGGAGCAGCTCGGGCGGCTCCGTGTCCTTCACCAGGAACCCGCTGGCCCCGGCCCGGATGGCCTCGAACACGTACTCGTCCACGTCGAACGTCGTGAGGATGACGATCCTGGTCCCGGCCAGCCGCTCGTCGGCGGCGATCCGGCGGGTGGCCTCCAGGCCGTCCACGCCCGGCATCCGGATGTCCATCAGGACCAGGTCCGGCCCCAGCCGCTCCACCAGCCGGACGGCCTCCTCCCCGTCGCCCGCCTCCCCGACCACCTCGATGTCGTCCTGGGCCTCGAGCAGGGCCCGGAACCCCGCCCGGACCAGGGCCTGGTCGTCGGCCAGGAGCACCCGGATCGCCGGCCGGCCGGCCCCGACGTCGCCGGGGGGAGCGGTCCCGCTCACCGCTGCTCCGCGCCCGTCACCGCGAACAGGCGCCGGGGCTCCGGCACGCCCTTCAGGAGGTGCTCCCCCCGGTCGGTGAAGGCGATCCCCGAGCCGGCCACCAGGTCCCGGACCGTGTTGGAGACGACGATCTCCCCCGGGCCCGCGGCGGCCGCCACCCGGGCCCCGATGTGGACGGCGATCCCGCCCACGTCGTCCCCCCGGAGCTCGACCTCGCCCGCGTGGAGGCCGATCCGGACCTCCACCCCCTCGGCCCGGAGCGCCTCCCGGATGGCCAGCCCGCACCGGATGGCCCGGGCCGGCCCGTCGAAGAGGGCCAGGAACCCGTCTCCGGTCGTCTTCACCTCCCGCCCCCAGTGACGGGTCAGCTCCCGACGGACCACCGCGTCGTGGCGGTCCAGCACCTCTCGCCAGCGGCGATCGCCGACCGCGGCCGCCCGCTCGGTCGAGGACACGATGTCGCTGAACATCACGGTGGCCAGGACGCGGTCCCCCTCCGAGCCCGGGGGGAGCGGCGGGCCGCCCCCTCCCGACAGGGCGGAGATCAGCCGGCGGGTCACGCCCGGGGACAGGAGCGCATCGCCCCGGGCCACGGCCCGCACCCCGGTCAGGAGCTCCGCCGGGTCCGTGTCCTTCACCAGGAACCCGCTCGCGCCGAGGCGCACCGCCTCGAACACGTACTCGTCGACGTCGAACGTCGTGAGGATCACGATCCGGACCCGGTCCAGGGCGGGGTCGGCCACGATCCGCCCCGTGGCCTCCAGCCCGTCCAGGCCGGGCATCCGGATGTCCATCAGGACCACGTCCGGGCGGAGCTCCGATGCCAGCCGGACCGCCTCCTCGCCGTCCTCGGCCTCGGCCACCACCTCGATGTCGTCCTGGGCGTCGAGGAGCGCGCGGAAGCCCGCCCGGACCAGGGCCTGATCGTCGGCCAGCAGGACCCGGATCACGGCGGCCTCAGCGGGAACCGGGCCCGGACCCGGAAGCCGCCCTCCGGCCGGGGGCCGGCCTCCAGCTCGCCGCCCAGGGCGGCGGCCCGCTCCCGCATCCCGACGATGCCCGTCCCACCGCCCACGGGGGAGCCGGCCGGCGGGCCCCGGCCGTCGTCGTCCACCTCCACGAGGAGGTCGCGCTCCCCGTACGCGACCCGCACGGTCGCGGTGGCCGCCCCGGCGTGCCGCGCCACGTTCGTCAGGGCCTCCTGGACGATCCGGAACGCGGCCACGTCCACGCCGAACGGGAGGGGCCGCGGCGTTCCCTCGGTCCGGGTCCGGACCTCCAGGCCGGCCGCCGCGGCCCGCCGCACGAGGTCGTCCAGCCTGGCCAGCGTGGAGGTGGGCGAGCGGGGCGCCCGCTCGTCGTCCTGCCGGAGGATCTCCAGGACCGAGCGGAGCTCAGCGAGCGCCTCCTTGCTGGCCTGCTTGATCGCGACGAGCGAGCTGCGGGCCGGTTCCGGGAGCCCCTGGCCGAGGTGGAGGGCCACGCCGGACTGCACGTTGATCAGGGACAGGTGGTGTCCGAGGGCGTCGTGGAGCTCCCGGGCGATCCGCAGGCGCTCCTCGGAGGCCCGCCGCCTCGTCTCCTCCTCCCGGATCCGGATCGCCTCGGCGGCCCGCTCCCGCCTCAGCCGGACGGCCTCCGCGGCGCCCATCAGCACGAGGAGCCACGCGAGCAGGGCGGCCAGCCCGCCGAGCGAGGGAGGGGGGGCGTGCCGGAGCACGAAGTCCAACCACGGGAACACGGCGAAGCCGATCGCCGCGGCGATCCACGCGGCCACGCGGTGGCCGCGGACGATCGCGGTGGTGTACGCGACGATCAGGGCGAGCCAGATGGGTCCGTTCGCGTACCCCAGGACGAAGTAGAGGAGCGTGGCGCCGAACACCCACAGCAGCACCGGGACCGGGTGGCGTCGGCGGAAGGCGAGCGCCCCGGCCGCTGCCACCACCAGGGCCGCGGTCCCCAGGTCGAAGGGGCGTCGGTCCGGCTGGTTCGCCGAGGCGAAGGCGGTGATCACCGTGAGGAGGACGGCCAGCCCGGCCCCGAGGAGCGCGTCGGCCATCGCCTCCCGCCGCTCGAGGAGCTCGACGCCGGGCCGGTCCGCGGTCCGCACCCGGCCAGCCTAGCCCCGGCCCCAACCCCCGGCATCGGACGGGGAGCGACATCGCCCCTCCCCCCGCCGCGGTAGCGGCCAGAGCGCGGCTCCCCCCGCAGGCGCACGCCGGGGGGCGTTCCGCCTCAGGCGTCCTCGCGGCGG
>DATLZP010000285.1:0-2353 GCA_035573935.1 Actinomycetota bacterium | reverse complement strand
GAGGCGAGCCCCAGGCCCCGCCGGGCCAGCTCCAGCGCCCTGCCCATGTGCGCGCGGTCGTCCACGACCAGCCTTTCCCGGGGCAGGGGGATGGGGAGGCGACGGCGCGACCGGCGCGCCGGACCGCCCGTCCTCTCCCATCCCGACTCTCACGGTCGGTCCCGGACTTCCACCGGGTCCACCCCCGGATGGCTCCCAGGGGGTCGCGGACTCTCACCGCCGGTGGGGACTTCCACCCCGCCCCGAAGACGAGCTCTGGCCGGCAGTATACGGCCGGGCGACGGCCCGGGGAAGGTCAGGCAGCCGCGGTCAGTCGGAGGACCGCCGGTCCACCGCGTAGGAGGAACCGGTCTCCCGTTTCGCGAACTGCTTCATCTCGGTGGCCACGGCCACCGCCTCGCCGTAGTGGGCGAAGGCCCGGCGGGCCGTGGTGGCCACCCCGATGGAGATCGCGACCAGCGGGACCTCCTGGAGGACGCCCTTGCGGTCCTCGACCCGGACGAACCCCCGCTCCAGGTCCTCGGGGTCGTAGAAGGCCCGGATCTCCTCGTCGAACCGCTCGCAGATCCGGCGGGCCACGGCCTCGGCCACCTCGGGCGGCACGACCGCCACGAAGTCGTCGCCGCCCACGTGGCCCACGAACCCGTCGGCCCCGGCGTGCTCCAGGACGGCGTCCTGGATCACGCGGGCCGTCATCTGGATCAGGCGGTCGCCGCGCACGAAGCCCCGCTGATCGTTGTAGGCCTTGAAGTTGTCGAGGTCCGAGTACAGGACGGCGAACGGCCGGTCCTCGCGGACGTTCCGCTCGATCTCCTCCTGGATCCGGATGTTGCCGGGCAGGCCGGTGAGCGGCGAGAGGTTGCGCATCTCCTTGGCCCGGCGGAGCGTCCCCTTCACCCGGGCCAGGAGCTCGATGGGGTCGAACGGCTTGATGATGTAGTCGTCCGCCCCCGCCGTGAGCCCCAGGACCTTGTCCGTGGAGAGGGCCTTCGCGGTGAGCATGATGATCGAGGTGTTGGCGGTCTGCGGGATCCGCCGGAGGCGCTGGGCCACCTCGAACCCGTCGATCCGGGGCATCATCACGTCGAGGAGCACGAGGTCGGGGCGGAGCTCGGTGGCCTTGGCGATCGCGTCCTCGCCGTCGCCGGCCACCGCCACCTCGTAGCCCGCGGAACGAAGGTTCACCTCGACGAAGCGGGCGATGTCCGGGTCGTCGTCCACGACCAGGATCGTCTCGGGCACGCTCAGCCCTCCCCCCGGGCCACGGCGGCCAGCGCGGCGGCGGCCGCCGCCGGGTCCGGCGCCTTGAAGATGGCCGACGCCGCGGCCAGGACGGTGGCCCCCGCGGCCACGCACCGCCGGCCGGTCTCCTCGTTGATGCCCCCGTCGACCTCGACGTCCACCCGGAGGCCCCGGCGGTCGATCTCCCCCCGCACGGCCTCCACCTTGGGCAGCGCCTCGGGGAGGAACGGCTGGCCGGCCCACCCGGGTCGCACGCTCATCACGATCACGTTCTCCAGCGCGTCGAGGAACGGGAACACCGCCTCCACCGGCGTGTCCGGGTTCACCGCCAGCCCCGCCCGCATCCCGAGCGCGTGGGCCTTGCCCAGGACCGGCGCCGGCTCGGGGGCCGCCTCCAGGTGCACGGTGACCATGTCCGTCCCCGCCCTGGCGAAGTCCTCCAGCAACCGCTCCGGGTCCTCCACCATCAGGTGGCAGTGGAGGACGCGGTCGGTCACCGGGCGCAGCGACTCCACCACGACCGGCCCCACCGTGAGCGGCGGCACGAAGCGGGCATCCATCACGTCGATATGGATGGCATCGGCATACGGCTCGACCAGCTTGACCTGGTCGGCGAGGTGCCCGAAGTCGGCGGAGAGGATCGAGGCGGCGAGCCTGGCCACGGCGTGATGCTACAGGAGGCCCGGCCCGGCCCCGCCGGCGCCGCCGGTCAGGGCCGGCGCCGGAAGGCGGCCACGAACATCGCGTCGGTCCCGTGCCGGTGGGGCCACAGCCGGACCCGGACGCGTTCCCCGTCGGGGCCGGCGATCGGCACCGGCTCGAGCTCGGGGCGGTGACGGAGCAGCGCGTCGCACGCCGCGTCGGTCTCGGCCCGGGGGAACGTGCACACCGAGTAGACCAGCCGGCCGCCCGGGCGGAGCAGCGACGCCGCGCCGGCCGCGATCCGGACCTGCCGACGGGCCAGGGAGGAGAGGTCCTCCCGGCGGGGCCGCCAGAGCAGCTCCGGGCGGCGGCGGGCGGCGCCGATCCCCGAGCACGGGGCGTCCACCAGGACCCGGTCGAAGCCCTCCCGGAGGGCGGGGCGGGCCGCGTCCTGGGCCAACAGCAGGAC
>DATLZP010000284.1:0-2024 GCA_035573935.1 Actinomycetota bacterium | reverse complement strand
CACCCCGAACCCCAGCGCGATCGGGAAGAACCACGGCGCGGGCGCGTTCACGCTCCGCCGCTCGAGCAGCGCCAGGACGAACACCACGAGCAGGCCCGTGGCGATGCCCTCGGCGAGGAACCCCCGCCAGATCGGGACCTGGGCGTAGGCGTCGGGCCCCACGCCGACGATCCAGGGGTGCGGCGAGTAGGGGACCAGCATCATCGCGAGCTTCTCGCTCCCCTCGGCCCCGATCCGGATCCCCTGCGAATCGGCGAAGCGCTGGAACGCGCTCCCGAACATCCCCATCAGGGCGAGGGCCCCGAGGAACGCCCCGAGGATCTGGGACACGATGTACTGGGGAACCTTCCTCCATGGGAAGCGCCCGGTGGCGGCGAGCGCCAGCGTCACCGCGGGGTTGATGTGCGTGCCGGACATCGAGGCCGTGAGGTAGACGGCCAGGGCCACGGCCAGCCCCCACGCCATCCCGGCGCTGAACAGGTCGCCGACCCCTCCGTACAGGGTCGCCACGAAGATGATCCCGCACCCGAAGAAGATCAGCAGGAAGTCACCGATGGCCTCCCCGATGTACCGGCCGAGCCACCGTTCCTCCGTCATCCTCGACACCTCCCTCCGTGGAGGCGGGCCCCGCCCCGAGGGCGGGGCCGCCCTCCTCGTTCAGGGCACGAGCACCGCTCGGCCGAGCACCTTCCCCGCGTCCAGGTCCTCCATCGCCTTGGCCGTCTCGGCGAGCGGGTAGGTGGTGGCCCGGATCGTCACCTTGCCCTGCCGGTTCAGCTCCATCAGCTCCTCGAGCTCGGCGTGGGAGCCGACGATGCTGCCCAGGATGTTGATCTCCCGCGCGATCATGTCGAGCGTGGTCGGAGCGACCACCCCCCCGTAGCCGATCACCACGTAGGTACCCCCGCGGGCCTTGCGCAGGTACCGGAGCGCCGTCTCCGGCGTCCCGTGCTCGCCGACGAAGTCGAGGATCACGTCGGCGCCGCGCCCCTCGGTGATCTTGAGGATCTGTTCGACGCCGCCGTCCTCCCCAGCGAGCACGGCCTCGTCGGCGCCGAGCTCCTGGGCGAAGTCGAGCCGCTCGGGGCGGGCGTCGAGGGCGATGACCCGGGCGGTGGTCATGACCTTGAGGAGCTGGACGGCGAAGTGGCCCAGGCCCCCCACGCCGACGACGACGGCCCAGGTCCCAGGGTAGATGAAGGGGGAAACCTTCTTCACCGCGTGGTACGCGGTGATCCCCGCGTCCGCGAACGGCGCCAGCGGCACCGGGTCGGTTCCGGGGGCCAGCATGATCACGGCCCGGGCCGACGTCTTCAGGTACTCCGCGAACCCCCCGTCGGTCCCGTCCAGGCCGGGGAACACCCCCCGCTCGCAGGCCATGTCGTAGCCGGTCCGACAGGCCCGGCACAGCCCGCAGGTGATCAGCGGATGCAGGATCACCGGGTCCCCCTTGGAGAGGCCCGTCACCGCGGAGCCGACCGCCTCGATCCAGCCCGCGTTCTCGTGCCCCAACGTGTAGGGCAGCGCCGGGTCCCCGAGCGCCTCCCGCCACACGGCCTCGATCAGGTGCAGGTCGGTGCGGCAGAGCCCCGCGCCCCCGATCTTCACGATCACGTCGAAGGGATCCGTGATCTCGGGTTCCGGGACCTCGTCGACCTGGATCGCCTCCCGCCACGGCACCTCGTACCTGTGCATCCGAACGGCCTTCATGCCGCACCTCCTTTCCTCAGCGGGGAACCACCCGCAGGCTCATGCCACCACTCGGGGGTGCGGCAGCACAGGTCCCAGGGTCCCGGGATCCTCGGGACCATCCGCGTGCCGGGCGCCCGCCGTCGCCCACGGCCCCGTCGGCGGCATCGGCGGCCGGCCGGACCTGGGCCGGCGGGCGTACCGGATCAGGTCACGGGCGAGCCCGGGGCTCCGCGCCAGTCGTAGGGGCTCACGTAGCTCGTGAGGGCCTGCATGTAGTTGGCGCGCTCGAACCCGGAGGGATCGGGGCTCCGGGCGTGGCTCATGCTCCCCTT
>DATLZP010000283.1:0-2444 GCA_035573935.1 Actinomycetota bacterium | reverse complement strand
GCGGCACGTGATCGGGGAGTACGTGGACCTCGTGGAGAAGACCCGCCACACGGACCCCGTGACCCACGAGCTCGCCGAGCAGCTCCTCGCGGCGGAGGTGGCCGAGGAGGAGGAGCTCGAGAACCTCCTGGGCGACTGAGGCGTCGGGGGACCGGCAGCGACCGTCGGACGAGGAGGGGCGATGACGCAACGCGTCGGGAAGGCCGTGATCCCGGCGGCCGGGCTCGGCACGAGGTTCCTGCCGGCCACGAAGGCGCAGCCCAAGGAGATGCTGCCGGTCGTGGACAAGCCCTCGATCCAGTACGTCGTGGAGGAGGCCGTCCGCGCCGGCCTCACCGACATCCTCATCATCACGGGGCGCGGGAAGCGCTCCATCGAGGACCACTTCGACCGCTCCTTCGAGCTCGAGTACTTCCTCGAGACGAAGCAGAAGTTCGAGGAGCTGAAGTTGGTCCGGGAGATCTCGGAGATGGCCCAGATCCACTACATCCGCCAGAAGGACCCGCTGGGGCTGGGCCACGCCGTCTCGGTGGCGGAGCAGCACGTGGGCCGGGAGTCGTTCGCCGTGCTCCTGGGCGACGACCTGATCGCGGAGACCACGCCGCTGCTGCAGGAGATGCTCAGGGTCCACGAGCGCTACGGGCGCAGCGTGATCGCGGTGCAGGAGGTGGCGCGGGACGACATCCCGCTCTACGGGGTGATCGAGCCGGAGTTCGTGGAGGAGGACCTGGCGCGCGTCGTGTCGATCGTGGAGAAGCCCTCGCCGGAGGACGCCCCTTCGAACCTCGCCGCGATCGGCCGGTACGTCCTCACCCCGGAGATCTTCGACGCGCTGCGGGAGACGAAGCCGGGCAAGGGCGGCGAGGTGCAGCTCACCGACGCGATCAACCTCCTGGCGCGGGAGCAGGCCGTCTACGCGTACGTGTTCGAGGACGGCCGGTTCGATGTGGGGAACAAGATCGACTACCTCAAGGCCACCGTGGAGATGGCCATCGTCCGGGACGACGTGGGGGAGGAGTTCCGTTCGTTCCTGCGCGACCTGGTGCAGCGGCGGAAGCTCCTGTAGCGGCCCATAGACTGGGGAGGTCATGGCGGTCCGTCCGCACCCGCACGACCACGACAGCGGGGAGGGGCTGCTGTCGGTGGAGGAGGCCCGGGAGAAGGTGCTCGCCGCCGTGGAGCCGCTCGCCCCCCTTCACCTGCCCCTCACGGAGGCCGCGGGCTGCGTGCTGGCCGAGCGGATCGTGGCCGGGGAAGACATCCCGGCCTTCGCCTCCTCGGCGATGGACGGCTTCGCCGTCCGGGCGGCCGACGTGGAGGAAGCCACACCGGCCGGGCCGGTCGAGCTCCGGGTGGTGGGGCGGGCACCGATCGGCCGTCCCCCGGAGGGCACGGTGGGTCGGGGGGAGGCGATCCGCATCGTGACGGGGGCGCCGATCCCGGCCGGGGCCGACGCCGTGGTCCCCGTGGAGGACACCGAGCTCGTGGGGGACGCGGTCCGCGTGCTGGCCCCCGTCCCCGAGGGCAAGCACGTCCGTCCCTCCGGCGAGGACGTCCGGGCGGGCGAGGTCCTGGTGCCGGCGGGGCGCCGCCTGGGCCCCGGGGAGCTCGGCCTCCTCGCGGCCGCCGGCCACGCCCAGGTCCCGGTGCATCCCCGCCCCCGGGTGGTGGTCCTCTCCACCGGCGACGAGCTGGTGGAGCCCTCGAAGGAGGCGGGGTTCGGGCAGGTCCGCGACGTGAACGCCTACCTCCTCCACGGGGCGCTGCGGGACGTGGGAGCCATCCCGGTGATGGCCGGGATCGTCCGCGACGACGTGGACGACCTCCGGGACACGGTCCTGTCCTACCTCGTCCAGGCCGACGCGTTCATCTCCTCGGGCGGGGTCTCCGTGGGGGAGCGCGACGTGGTGAAGGCGGCGTTCTTCCGCCGCGGCGAGCTCGACTTCTACCGGGTGGCCATGCAGCCGGGGATGCCGCAGGGGTTCGGCCACATCGAGGGCAAGCCCTACTTCGGGCTGCCGGGGAACCCGGTGTCCGTGTTCGTCTCGTTCGAGGTCTTCATCCGCCCGGCGCTGCTCAAGATGATGGGTCGGCGCCAGCTGGGGCGACCCGAGGTGACGGCCCGGCTGGAGGAGGACGTGACCGGCCCCCGGGGCAAGACCCAGTTCGCCCGGGTCCTGGTGCGTCGGGGCCCCGACGGGTGGGTGGCCCGTCCCACCGGCGGCCGGGGCTCGAACCTGATCGCCACCGTGGCCCGGGCCAACGGCCTGGCGGTGATCCCGCCCGGCGTGGAGACGGCCCCGGCGGGGAGCGAGGTCCGGGTGCTCCTGTTCCGTTCGCTGGAGGACTGAGGTGGAGGATCCGGCCGGGGCGGGGGCGGTGCGGGCCGGCGGGGAGCCGGCGGGGCCCGCCCGGATGGTCGAGGTCGGGGCCAAGGAGGTCAC
>DATLZP010000282.1:0-2112 GCA_035573935.1 Actinomycetota bacterium | reverse complement strand
CAGGTGGGGATGGTCTCGGCCTACCAGGGCGGCGAGCAGCCCCGGCTCCACCGCCTGGGGGGCACGGACTGGGCCCGCACCACGGCCCGGGTGAAGCGGGCGGTCCGGGACATGGCCGGCGAGCTGGTCCGCCTGTACTCGGTCCGGATGTCGGTGCCGGGGCACGCGTTCGGGCCCGACACGCCCTGGCAGCGGGAGCTGGAGGACGCGTTCCCCTTCGAGGAGACCCGCGACCAGCTGGCGGCGATCGTCGAGGTGAAGCGGGACATGGAGTCCCCCAGGCCGATGGACCGCCTGCTCTGCGGGGACGTCGGCTACGGCAAGACCGAGGTGGCCGTCCGGGCCGCGTTCAAGGCCGTGATGGACGGCAGGCAGGTGGCCGTCCTCGTCCCGACGACGCTCCTCGCCGAGCAGCACCTCGTCACGTTCTCCGAGCGCTTCGCCCCGTTCCCGGTGAAGGTGGCCATGCTGTCGCGGTTCCTGTCGAGGGCCGAGCAGGAGCGGGTGGTGGAGGAGGTGGCCGCGGGCCGGGTGGACGTCGTGATCGGCACCCACCGTCTGCTCTCGAGCGACGTCCGGTTCTCCCGGCTGGGGCTCGTGATCGTCGACGAGGAGCAGCGGTTCGGCGTGGCCCACAAGGAGCGGCTGAAGCGGCTCCGGGCCAGCGTGGACGTCCTCACGATGACCGCCACCCCCATCCCCCGGACCCTGGAGATGGCGCTCACCGGGATCCGCGACATGAGCGTGGTCGACACGCCCCCCGAGGACCGCCAGCCGGTCCTCACCTACGTCGGGCCCTACGACGAGGGGATGGCCGTCGGCGCGGTCCGCCGGGAGCTCCTCCGCGAGGGGCAGGTGTTCTGGGTCCACGACCGGGTGGCCACGATCGATCGGGCCGCCGCCCGCCTCCGCGCGGTGCTGCCGGAGGCCCGGATCGCGGTGGCCCACGGGCGGATGGAGGAGCGGGATCTGGAACGGGTGATGATGCGGTTCTGGGATCGGGAGGCCGACGTCCTGGTCTGCACCACGATCATCGAGTCGGGGCTCGACGTGCCGTCCGCCAACACCCTCGTGGTGGACCGGGCCGACCGCCTCGGCCTCTCCCAGCTCTACCAGCTGCGGGGGCGGGTCGGACGCTCCGCGGAGCGGGCCTTCGCCTACTTCTTCTTCCCCCCGGTGGCGCACCTCACCCCGGAGGCGCACGAGCGCCTGGCCACGATCGCCCGGCACACCCAGCTCGGCAGCGGCTTCAAGATCGCCCTCCGGGACCTCGAGATCCGCGGCGCGGGGAACCTCCTGGGGGCCGAGCAGCACGGGCACATCGCGGCCGTGGGGTTCGAGACGTACGCCCGGCTGCTCCGGGAGTCCGTGGCCGAACTCACCGGGGCACCGCTGCCCGAGGAGCGGGAGGTGAAGATCGACCTGCCCGTGCGGGCGTTCGTGCCGATCGGCTGGCTGGCCCAGGAGGCGCTCCGGCTGGAGCTGTACCGCCGCGTCGCCACCGCCCCCGACCACGGCGCGCTGGACCGCGTGCGGGCGGAGGCCGAGGACCGGTACGGGCGGCTCCCGCCGGAGGTGGAGACGCTCCTCGCCGTGGCCTCGCTCCGGATCACCTGCGCCCGGCTGGGGGTGGAGGAGGTCTCGACGTACCGGGACGAGGTCCGCCTCCGCCCGCTGGCCCTGCCCGAGGCGCTCCAGGCCGACCTGGGGGAGCGGGTGCCCGGGGCCTCCTACCACCCGGCCACCGGCACGCTGAACCTCCGGCCGGAGCGCGTGCCCGGGGCCGACCTCCCGGCCCGGATCGAGGCCCGCCTCCTCGGGGCGGTCGGCGAGGCGGTGCCGGCGGCATCTCCTCGCTGAGCCGGGCGCCTACCGTTCGCGGAGGAGGCCGTGCCCCATCGCGAACATCGCCGCCGCCGCGCGCGTCGAGACACCGATCTTCGCGTAGATGTGCTGGACGTGGTGCTCGGCCGTCCGGCGAGAGATGAACAGGCGTTCCGCGATCTCCCGATTGGAGTGGCCGTTGGCCACGAGCACCAGCACCTCGACCTCACGATCGCTGAGTCCTGCCGGGCGAAGATCGACCGGTCGAAGCCGACGCTCATGTCCGGC
>DATLZP010000281.1:0-3395 GCA_035573935.1 Actinomycetota bacterium | reverse complement strand
GCTCGAGCCCCGCCCTCCCGCCGTTCCGTCTCCCGGACGGGGCCCCCGGTATCGGCCCGGGACGCCTGTCCGCTACACGGAGCGGGGGGAGGCGTCGCCGGTCCGGCCCCGCGGGCCAGCCCCCTCCCGGTCGGGAGCGTCCGGCAGGAAGACCTCGAACCGGGCCCCGCCGCCGGGGCGGTCGCCGACGCGCGCCCATCCCCCGTGGAGCTCCGCGTATCGGGCCACGAGCGAGAGGCCGATCCCGAGCCCGGGGCCCTCGGCGCCCTGGCGGAACGGCTCGAACACGACCGCCCGCAGGCCGGGCGGGACGCCCGGGCCCGCGTCCTCCACGACGAGCAGGAGCCCCTCCTCCTCCCGGGAGGCCCGCACCCACACCGGGGTGCCGGCCGGCGTGTGGGCGCAGGCGTTCGCCACCAGGTTCTCCACGATCCGCTCCAGCTGGACCGGGTCCACCTCGGCCGTGACGGCGTCGGCCTCCACCGCCACGTGCCGGTCCCGGACCCCGAGCTCCTCCAGCACGCGCCGCAGGAGCCGGCCGACGTCGGTGGGCCGACGGTCCGGCTCGACGATCCCCCGCTCCAGGCGGTCCAGGTCGAGGAGGTCGGCCACGAGGCGGTGGAGCTTCTGGGCCGAGGCCAGGATCCCGTGGACCAGCTCCCCCTGGTGGCCGGCGGCGCCGGCCAGCTCCCGCTGGAGGATCACCGCCGAGCCGAGGATCGCGGTGATCGGCCCCCGCAGGTCGTGGGAGACCGCGTGGAGCTGGAGGTTCTTCAGCTCGTCGAGGGCCCGGAGGTGCTCCGCGGCCCGGCGCTCTCGCTGCCAGGCCCTCTCCAGCTCCTCCTCCACCCGCTTCCGGTCGGTGATGTCGAAGATCACGCCCTGGACCGCCCAGGGCTCCCCGTCCTCGTTGCGGAGCATCACGGCGCGCTCCGACACCCAGATCACGCCACCGTCGTCCCGCACCATCCGGTACTCCACCGCGTAGGGCTCGCCCCGCTCCTTGGCCCGCTCCCACTCCGCCCAGGCCCGGTCGACGTCGTCGGGGTGCACGTGCGTGCGCCAGAAGGAGGGGTCGGAGAGCCAGTCCTCGGGGCGGCAGCCGAGGAGCTCCGTGACGTAGGGGCTCACGTACAGGCTCTCCTGCCACTCGTGCAGCGGGTCGACGTAGACGACCGCGGGGATGGCCTCCACGAGGCCCTGGTACCGCTGCTCGGAGGCGGCCAGGGCCCGGGCCCATCCCCGCTCGGACACGTCGAGGGCCACCCCCACCGTGCCGACCACGGCCCCGGAGGCGTCCCGGAGGGGGCGGACCCGGCACTCCAGGCGGCGGGGCCCGAGCCCCTGCTCCCAGGAGGCGTCCTCCCCCCCGAGGGCCCGTCGGTGGGCGGAGAGGGCCATCCCCTCCTCGTCGTCGGAGCCGAAGAGGTCCTCGACGCCGCGGCCCGGGAGGGAGCCGGGAGGCGGGGCCACCGATCCCAGGCAGCCGCCGGCCGCCCCCGTGATCCGCAGATCACGGTCGGTGGCCCAGACGATCGCCGGGAGCTGGTCCCAGGCCCCCGCCGGGAGGCCCGCGCCCGCCGGTCCGGCGACCGGCCGGCGTTCGGTCGTGTCCTCCATCCTCTCCCCCGGTATCGGCCGGGACGGGCGTGCGGTGTAGCCCGCCCGAGCGGCGCCGTGAGGAGGACGTGTCGGGTGCCCGGCCGGGCGCCGCTATCCTCCTCAGGAGGAGGCCGCGGTGGACGACGTCGAGCGCTACCGGGAGCACTGGGCCGACGAGATGGACGGGGCCCTGCTGTACCGGGCGCTGGCCGAGCGGGCGGAGGGCGAGCAGCGCGAGATCTTCCTGGAGCTGGCCCGGGCCGAGGAACGCCACGCCGCGCACTGGGCGGCGAAGCTCGTCGAGGCCGGCCGGCCGGAGCCCCGACCCGCGGAGCACCGCCCCTCCCCCCGGACCCGCCTCCTGGTCTGGATGGTCCGGCGGTTCGGGTCCCGGGCGATGCTGCCGGTGGTGGAGCGGACCGAGGTGGCCGACGCCTCCCACTACGACCGGGAGCCCGCCGCGAAGCCCTCGATGGCGATCGACGAGCGGATCCATGCCCGGGTCGTGGCCGGCCTCTCGCCCGGCGCCGTGCGGTCGCAGATCCTCCGGGGAGAGCGCTGGCACCGGGGGGACGCCTCCGGCTCGCTCCGGGCCGCGGTGTTCGGAGCGAACGACGGCCTCGTCTCGAACCTGGCCCTGGTGATGGGCGTGGCCGGGAGCCGGGCCGACGAGCGGTTCGTCCTGCTGGCCGGGGTGGCCGGGCTCCTGGCCGGGGCGTTCTCGATGGGGGCGGGCGAGTACGTCTCGGTCCGCTCCCAGCGGGAGCTGTTCGAGCGGGAGATCGCCCTGGAGGCCGAGGAGCTCGAGGCGATGCCTGAGGAGGAGGAGAACGAGCTGGCGCTGATCTACCGGGCCAAGGGGATCCCCCGGGAGGAGGCCGAGGCGCTGGCCCGGCGGATCATGGCCGACCCCGCCCACGCCCTCGACACGAAGGCCCGGGAGGAGCTGGGGCTGAACCCCGAGGAGCTGGGGTCCCCGTGGCGGGTGGCGGTCTCGAGCTTCCTGGCCTTCGCCGCCGGGGCGGCCATCCCGGTGCTCCCCTTCCTCCTGTTCGGGGCACCCCTGGCGTTCCGGCTGGCGGTCGCCCTGGCCGCGGTGGCGCTGTTCGCGGTGGGGGGCGCGGTGGCCCTCCTCACCGGGCGGCCCACCGTGGCCGGCGGGCTCCGGCAGCTCGCGATCGGGGCCCTGGCCGCGGCGGCGACCTTCGCCATCGGCCGGGCCATCGGCGTCTCCGTGAGCTGAGCCCGGGATGGCCGACCCGCCTGGCCTGCCCGCCGGGAAGCTCCCCCCGGAGCTCCTGGCCGCGGTGCTCGGCGACCCGGCCGGGTGGCCGGAGGACGTCCCGCTCGGCCCGGCCCTGGGCGAGGACGCCGCGGCCATCCTCCCCCCACCCGGGCCCCTCGTCGTGGCCACCGACCCCATCACGCTGACCGGCGAGCAGCTCGGCCGCTTCGCGGTCCTCGTGAACGCGAACGACGTGGCGGTGACGGGGGCCCGCCCCCGCTGGTTCCTGGCCGCTGTCCTCCTCCCCCCCCGCACCGACCCGGCCGAGGTCCGGGCGCTCTTCGCCGCGCTCCGGGAGAGCCTCGAGGCGGTGGGGGCCGTGCTGGTGGGCGGGCACACGGAGGTCACGCCCGTCGTGGCCCGCCCGGTCGTCGTGGGGCAGATGCTGGGGCCGGCCGGGCCCAGGGGGCCGATCGCCTCCGGCGGCCTCCGGCCCGGGGACGCCCTGGTCCAGGTGGGCCCGGCGCCGGTGGAGGGAGCCGCGGTCCTCGTGAACGCGAACGACGTG
>DATLZP010000280.1:0-2436 GCA_035573935.1 Actinomycetota bacterium | reverse complement strand
GCCCGGGGTGACGGCCCGGGGGCGAAGGTGAGAGCGGGACGGCGCGCGGCCCTGATCGCCCTCCCCCTGGCGTGCGCCTGGATCGTTGCGTTCCCCGCCGCCGCCCTGGCCACCGTGAGGGGGCCCTGCGACGTCACCCTGGCCGGCCAGAGCATCGACGAGGGGCACGACACCCCGGGCACCGCCATCCGGCTGAGCTCGGCGAGGGACGTGGATGTCAGGGGGGTGGTCGGCTCGGCGGACGCCGCCGGCGTCGCGTTCCGGGTGAGCTACACGGTGCCCTTCGCCGGCGTGGCGATGAACTTCGGGGGCTTCACGACCGGGGCCGGCGAGTGGACGCACACCGTGCCCGTCGCGAGCCTGTCCTGGGCGTGGGTGGGGCTGTTCCGCCTGGACGTCGACGCGGAGACCTCCTTCGGTCCTTGCCGCGGCGTCGCCTACTTCTGCGTCACCGGTCGGAGCCCCCTCGCCACGGCCCTCGGCTTGATCGCCGTGCTCGGCGGGACCGCCGGCCTGTCCCTCCTCGCGGCCTCGCTGCGCCGGGTGAGGCACCTCCGGCCGGGGAGGCTCGCCCTCCAGTCCTTCGTGGGGGAGGCCCTGGCCACGGCCTCGTTCGCGCTGCTCCTCCAGCAGAGCTGCATCGGTGAGTTCGACGTGGTCTCGGCCGCCGTGCTGCCCGCAGGGACCGGGATCCTGGCGGCGGTCACGACGTCCCTCGCCCAGACGCTGCTGGGCCCGGGCGGAGGGAGGCGCTAGGACGTGGGGTCGGACCCTCGCGTCGGGACCGAGCTCGCCGGGTACCGGATCGAGAGCGTCATCGGGCGCGGCGGCATGGGGGTCGTCTACCGGGCGGAGCAACGGTTCCCGGCCCGGAAGGTGGCCTTGAAGCTCCTCGCGCCGGAGCTCGCGGGCGACGAGGCGTTCCGCGAGCGGTTCCTGAGGGAGTCGAGCGCCGCCGCCGCCATCGACCACCCCCACGTCATCCCGATCTACGAGGCTGGCGAGGCCGAGGGGGTCCTGTTCATCGCCATGCGCTACGTCGAGGGCACCGACCTTCGGGCCCTCCTCCGGGCGGAGGCCCCGCTCGACCTCGAGCGCGCCGTGTCCATCGTCGACCAGGTCGGCGGCGCCCTCGATGCCGCCCACCGCCGCGGGCTGGTCCACCGGGACGTGAAGCCCGGGAACGTCCTCGTCCTGCCCCAGCCGGGCGGGGAGGACTTCTGCTACCTCACCGACTTCGGCATCGCCAAACGCATCCGTTCCGAGGGCACCCTGACCAAGACCGGGCAGCTCGTCGGCACCGTGGACTACGTGGCCCCCGAGCAGATCCGGGGCACCCCCCTCGACGGGCGGGCGGACATCTACTCCCTCGGGTGCGTCCTCTACGAGTGCCTCACCGGCCGACCGCCGTTCGTCCGGGACACCGAGGTGGCGGTGCTGTACGCCCACCTCCACGAGGCCCCGCCCCCGCCCAGCGCCCAGCGCGAGGACCTCCCCCCGGGGTTCGACGAAGCCGTCGCGAGGGCCATGGCCAAGGAGCGGGACGAGCGCTACGGGAGCTGCGCCGAGCTCACCGCCGACCTCCGCCGCGCCCTGGGAGGCGCGGCGGCGGCGCCCCCGCGGCCCCGGAAGGTCCGCCGCAGGGCGCGCCCGGCGGTCACGCGGGCCCACCCCTCACGCGCGGAGACGGTGCCGGTGGCCGCTGGGGGATCCCGGCTCAGGGACCGCGCCATCCTCGCCGTCGCCGTCGGCCTCGTCGCCATCCTGCCCCTCACGAGCCTCCTGGCGGCGTGGCTGCGGACGGACCAGGTCGCGCTCCTCGGACCAGCCGCCCCGGGAGGGACGCCGACCGCCTCCCTCTCCCCCGCCCGCGTCACGGTGGAGGACCGGGAGGACGCCATCTTCGGGGTCGACATCAGGCAGGCGGAGGTACGGAGCACAGCTGATGCCCTGGTCTTCGCCTTCACCGCCTACGAGAGGATCGACGCGTCGGCCGCGATCCGATGGGAGCTCGACACCACCAGGGACCTCACGGACGGCTGCGGGGGCTACGAGTGGGCAGTCGTCGTCGACCGGCAGGGCTCGTCGCTCGTGCGGCTCACCCCGGACTGCAGGAAGGAGCCGGTGGCCCCAGCCGTCGGCCGCCTGCGAGCGAGGAGGACCGTGACGGTGGTCCTGGCAGCCGCCGATCTGCCTGCCGAGTTCCCACCCTCGTTCCGCTGGCACGCGTTCACCGAAGCCGGCGGGTACCGGGACTCCGCCCCGGACGCCGAGCCCGTCAGGTTCCCGTAGGGCTCCTTCACGGAGGCATCCGCGAGGGAACCATGCATCTGCGGTTCGTCCCTGGCATCGTCGGGGCGACCGTGGACCGTGGACGACCGGGGTGCACGCGGCCGGGCCGCCGAGCGCTACTCCGTCCGCGCGAACCGGAGCGCC
>DATLZP010000279.1:0-7341 GCA_035573935.1 Actinomycetota bacterium | reverse complement strand
CGGGGCTCGAGCCCCGCCCTCCCGCGTCCCGGGTGGGTGACCGGGCTACCTGAGGATCGGGTACCGCTGGACGAGCGGCAGCCGCTCCCAGTACCTGCCGAGGCCCAGGTACCGGCCGGCCCCCATCACGGCGAGGCCGGCCAGCACGATCGCGTAGACCACGTGGTCGTCCACGACCGGGTTGTGCTCGGGCCAGATCGCGGTCGCCGTGTAGAAGATCGCCATCCAGGCGATCCCCCCGATCGCCGCGATGCGGGTCATGACACCCGAGATCAGCCCCAGGCCGATCAGCAGCATCGAGAGCATGTAGGCCCAATCGACCCACGCCGGAGGGGTCGCCGCCGGGCCCTGCGCGGTCATCGTCACGTTACCGATCGCCTCGTACAGGCCCTTGAAGGGCCCCTTCAGCGCGTAGGCGAAGACCCCGGCGGTCGGGGATCCGCCGTTCAGCCACGCCTGTCCCTTGGCGAAGAAATCGATCGTGCCGTCCTCGAGCCGGCCCGTGGAGAACCCCAGGGCGAACGCCTTGTCGAGGAACGCCCACAGGAACACCCACCCGATCGAGATGCGGGCGAGTCCCCACAGGACCGCGCCCTTCACGCGTCCGGGAGCGGCGACCTCCGTCGTGAGCTCCACCGTCAGAGGAGCCCGGATCCTGCCGTTCGTCCCCGGCTCCTTCACGTGGACCCGTCCCATCGCTCCCACCTCCTTCCTCGTCGTTTGCCTCTGCGGAGAGCGTGGACGAGCGGGGCCTTCCCGCCACCGGCCGACCGGCCCTTCTCGGCCGGAGCCCTCGGCCCCCCCTCCGTCGGGACCTTCGGCCCGGGAAGGGGAGGGCGGCGTGCCCACCCGGGCCCGGGAGACGGGGTGCCATACTCCGGCCCGTGATGCAGGTCGAGGGCTTCCTCGCCCGCTACCCGCCGTTCGACGCGCTCGGCCCCGAGGAGCTCCGACGGGTGGCGGGATCGGTGCAGATCGGGTTCTTCCCGGCCGGGACGACGATCCTGGTGCAGTCCGGCGAGCCCGCGACCTCCCTGTACGTGATCCGCACCGGCGCCGTGGAAGTGCTGGACGAGGGTCGGGTCGTCGACCTGCTCCTCGAGGGGGAGATCTTCGGCCATCCCTCGCTGCTCTCGGGGCTCGGGCCGGCCCTCTCTGTACGCGCGCACGAGGACACGCTGTGCTACCTGGTCGACCGGCGCGAGGCCGAGCGCCTGTTCGGCACCCCCACGGGCCTCGCGTACCTCACGGCGCACCTCGGTCGGCGCACCCCCCGGACCGCCGAGGCATCGCAGGCCGGGCGGAGCGGGACCGCGCTCTCCCCGGTGGGGGGGCTGATCCGCCGGCCCCCCGTGACCTGCGCGGCGGCGACCCCGATCCGCGATGCCGCCGAGCTGATGGCCCGGGAGCGCGTGTCGTCGGTCCTGGTCCTGGGAGGGCCCGCACCCGGGATCCTCACCGACCGCGACCTGCGCTCACGGGTCCTGGCGGCCGGGCGGAGCCCCTCGACCCCGGTGGGGGAGGTGATGTCCTCGCCCCTCGTCACGGTCCCGGCGGAGGACACCGTGGAGGAGGTGCTGCTCGCGATGCTCGAGCACGGGATCCACCACCTCCCCGTGACTGACGGGTCCGGCGTCGTCGTGGGGGTCGTGAGCGACACGGACCTCCTCGGCCTGGAGCGCACCGACGCGTTCGCCGTGCGGAGCGCGATCGAGCGCGCGCCCGACCGCCGGGCGCTCCTGACGGAGGCGCGGAAGCTCCCGGTCCTCGTCCGAGGGCTCGTTTCGGCCGACGTCGACCCGGTGCACGTGGGGCGCGTCGTGGCCATCACGATCGATGCGCTCACGGAGCGGCTGCTCGAGCTCGCGATCGCCGAGCTCGGCGACCCGCCGGGGCCCTGGGCCTGGCTGGCGCTCGGCAGCCAGGCCCGTGGCGAGCAGGCCCTGGCCACCGACCAGGACCACGGCCTGGCCTTCGAGCCGGGTGAGCTCGGCCCGGAGGAGACCGACCGGTACTTCGCCGCACTCGCAGCACGGGTGACCGACGGGTTGGAGGCGGCGGGGATCCCCCGGTGCCGGGGGGGCGTGATGGCATCGAACCCGTCCTGGCGCCGGACCGCGTCGGGATGGGTGGCCGAGCTCCGGCGGTGGATGGGCGGAGCGGGGCCGGAGGGACGGGTCTTCACCAGCATCGCCCTGGATTACCGCCGCGTCGGGGGGCCCCTCGATGTCGAACGCCACCTGGACGCCGAGATCCGCCGGGCCCCGGCGGTCCCGGGCTTCGTGCGCCGCGTGGCCCGGACAGCGATCGACCTCCGGCCCCCCACCGGGTTCCTCCGCGATCACGTGGTCGAGGCGTTCGGAACGCGGGCCCAGACCCTCGACGTGAAGCGCGGCGGCATCATCCCGATCACGAACCTGGGCCGAGCCTACGCCGTGGCCGCCGGGATCGCCGCCAACGGGACGCTGCCGCGGCTCCGCGCCGCGGCGGACGCCGGCCTGCTCCAGGCCGACCTCGCGGTGGGGCTCGAGGAGGCCTTCCGGTTGCTCTGGAAGGTGCGCCTCGACCACCAGGCCTCGAGGGCGGCCGCCGACGAGCCGGCCGGCGACCTCGTCGACCTCTCGACGCTCGGCCCGGTGGCCCGGCGGAGCTTGAAGGAAGCCTTCCGGACGATCATCAGGGCCCAGCGGGCGCTGGCGAACGAGCTAGGGCTGCGACCGTGGTGAGGCCCGTCTCTCCGCCGGGGCCACCGCGCGCGCTGGCACGGACGCCCTGGCAGCGCGTGCCGTTCGCCGCGCTCGATTTCGAGACCACCGGCCTCGACCCGGCCCGCCACGAGGTCGTGTCGTTCGGCGTGGTACCCGTGGAGCGGGGCCGGGTGGTCCTGGCGGGCGCGCGCTACCGGGAGGTGCGTCCCCGCGGCCCGGTCCGACCCGTCTCGGTGACGATCCACCAGCTGCGACCCGTGGATCTGGCCGAGGCTCCGGCCATCGAGGACGTCCGCGCGGAGCTGGCGGCGGCCATCGCGGGCCGCTTCCTCCTGGCCTGGAGCGGCGCCGTGGAGGCCGGGTTCCTGGCCGCCGTCTTCGGAGGCTCGGCCCGCCGGTGGGAACGTCGGATCGTGGACGTGCTCGGGCTGGCGAGGTTCCTGGACGCCGTGGGAGGGGTGGCGCCGCCCGTCGGTGCCAACACGCTCACGGCGGCCGCACGTCGCCTGGGGGTGCCGGTGGAGCGCCCCCACCACGCGCTGGACGACGCTCTCACGACGGCGCAGGTCTTCCTCGTCGTGATGGCGCGGCTCGAGGGCGTGGGCGTGGTCACCCCTCGCCGCCTCCGGCGGGCGGCCCACCGAGGGCTCGCCGCCACGGCGACCCGATGAGGACGCCGTGGCACCCTCGCCCTCCCGCCCGCCCCGGGCGGCTCAGGCCCCGGGGGTCGTGGTGTGCCGGGCCAGGTAGGCAGCCGCCTCCGCCCGCCGGGCCACCTCGAGCTTGGACAGGATGCTCGAGACGTAGTTCTTCACGGTCTTCTCGGCGAGGCGGAGCTCCTCGCCGATCTCCCGGTTGGTCCGCCCCTCGGAGACCAGGGCGAGGATCCGCTCCTCTTGGGGGGAGAGCCTGGCCAGCTTCTCGTCCTTGAGGAGGTGCTTGCCCTTGCGGAGCCGGTCGAGCACGGCGTTCGTGACCGCGGGGTCGAGCAGGCTCTCGCCGCTCCCCACGGTGCGGATCGCGCGGAGGAGCTCGTTCCCCTTGACCTGCTTGAGGACGTAGCCCGACGCGCCGGCCATGATCGAGGCGAACAGGGCCTCGTCGTCGGCGAAGGAGGTCAGCATCACGACCCTGGTCTTGGGGTGGCGGGCCCGGATCTCCCTCGTCGCCTCGATGCCGCTCCCGTCGGCGAGTCGGACGTCCATCACCACGACGTCGGGCCGGGATCGGTCGGCCTCGTCGATCGCCTCCCGGACCGAGCCGGCCTCGGCGGTGACGATCACGTCGTCCGTGGAGCGGATCAACGCTCGGATCCCGGCCCGGACGACCTCGTGATCGTCCACCAACATCACGCGGAGGGGCGGCTCCCCCATGGTCGGTATCGTAGCCGGTCAGGCGCCGGCCATCGCCAGCGTCACCAGGGACTCCGCCGCGCGGTCCAGGAAGTCCTTGATCGTCGCCTCGGCCACCCGGTGCAGGAGCGCCCGGTCGATCGCCCGGCCCAGGGCGCCGAGGGGCGGCGTGTAACGGGCGCTCATGGCGAGCTGGGTGCGACCGGGGCCCAGGGCGGCAACCTCGATGTCCGCCTCCAGCTTGGGGAAGAGGCTCTCGGCGCCCGTGACCTTCCACGACATCGGGAGCAGGGTCGTGCCGTTGCGCCGGAGGACCTCCCCCAGCGAGATCTCGACCTGCTTGTCGATGCGGAAGGCCTCCCCGAAACCGACCTCTGCGAGGAGTCGCCGGCTCCGGTCCTCGGCCCGCTGTGCGACGCCCGGGAGCCATGCATGCGGGTCCTCGAGCAGCGCGGCCTCCACCCGCTCGAGCGGCAGGGGGATCTCGGAGAAGTAGCGGACGAACATGGAAGACAGGGTGCCAGCGCGGCGGGGAGGGACGGAGGGTCGAAGGTCCCACCGACCCCGGGACCTGCGACCCGGGGCAACGGACCGCGGGGGTCCGATGCTGCGGGGGCCGGCGACGCGGGAGGGACGGCGATGCGGAGGTTCATGCTCGGTGCGGTCGCGCTGGAGGTGGCGCTCCTGATCGTGGGGCTCACGTGGATCGGCCCCCTGTCGAGGGCCCGGTCGGGGGAGCGGCCGTCGGAGGCGGCACGGGCGGCCGCCTCGTACCGGACGCAGGGCCGCGGGTCGGGGGAGATCGTGGAGGTGCGTCTGGACGCGGTGGAGACCGTCCAGGAGATCGCTCCCGGTGTCCGGTACCACGTGTGGACCTTCGGGGGCACCACCCCCGGGCCGGTGATCCGGGTCCGGGAGGGCGACACGGTCCGGTTCACCCTGACCAACCGGAGCTCGCTCTCCCTCTCGCACTCGATCGACTTCCACGCCGCCCAGACCCCCTGGGACGTGAACTACCAGGCGGTCCCGCCCGGGGAGAGCTACACGTTCGACTGGGTGGCGCGGTTCCCGGGGGTGTTCATGTACCACTGCGGGGTGCCCCCGGTCCTCCACCACATCGCGAACGGGATGTACGGGGCCATCGTCGTCGAGCCCAGGGAGGAGCTCGCGCCGGCCCGCGAGTACGTCCTGGTGTCGAGCGAGTTCTACCCCGGGGCGGAGCCCGTCCGCGGGGCCTTCGAGGGCGATCCCGCCAGGATGGAGGCGGTCGAGCCCTCCTACGTCGTCTTCAACGGCGCGGCGAACCGCTACGTGGACGCGCCGCTCGCGGCCCGCCCGAACGAGCTGATCCGCCTGTGGGTGATGAACGCCGGCCCCACCCTCAGGACCGCGTTCCACGTGATCGGCGCCGTGTTCGACCACGTGTACCCCGACGGGAACCCGACCAACGCCCTCAACGGGATCCAGACCTGGGACGTACCGCCGGGGGGTGGGGCGATGTTCGAGCTCCGGATCCCCGACCCCGGCACGTATCCGTTCGTCACGCACTCCTTCGCCTACACCGGGCTGGGCGGGCTGGGGATGATCCAGGTCTCCCGCGACGCCCCGCCGGCCCCGGCCTCCTACCCGGTGATGGCCTCACCGTTCGACGGCGGGCTGACGCCGACCACGGGGGTCGTGGAGGGCGGCGGTGCGGCGGCCTCGCCCCCCGCCAGCCCGACCCCGGCGCAGGAGCCGTCGGCCGGATCCGGGGGTGCGGTCGAGCTCCACGCGGCGATCTCCGGGTTCCTCCCGCCCTCCCTCCACGCGCCGGGGCCCGAGGTACGGATCGCGCTCGTGAACGACGACCCGATGCCGCACGACTTCACGATCGACGAGCTCGGGGTGAAGGTGGCGCTGGATCCGGGGGCCACGGCGACCGCTCGGTTCCCCGCGGATCCAGGCACGTACACGTTCTACTGCTCGATCCCGGGTCACCGGGAGGCGGGGATGGAGGGGACACTGGTCGTCGGTGCCGCCCACTGAGGATCGACGGCCCCCGGGGTGGTGGCGCGAGGGCACCGGCGCCCCAGGGGCTCCCTCAGGCCCTGGCCTGGCCCGCCAGCCAGCGGCGGACGTTCGCGATGTGGGAGCGGGGCTCCGCGCCGTGGTCGCAGGCGAGGGGATCCTCGCAGGAGGGGTTCCCCTCCATCGTGAAGAAGTTGAATCTGCAGTAGGCGCAGAACACGTCGAGCTCCTGGGGGAGGTAGGGGCAATCGCCCCAGGCGCACGACCGCTGCCCCTCCCCGGTCGCGATGTCGTATCCGCAGCCCGGGCATCTCCGGAAACCCTCCCAACGCTCCATGGGACCTCCTTCCGTTCCCACCTTCCACGGAGACCTCCACGGGGGCCCAGGGCCGACCGGCCCCTCCGGGGGAGGCCCCCCGGCACGCCGGGAGGACCGCAGGTGGCGGGAGCCTGACGGCCCTCTCGGCTCGGGACCTTCGACCCCTCCCGCCGCCCCCCGTCCCGGGTTCCATGTGGGGATCGTCTTGGTCCACGCCGAAGGGAAGGAGCGTGAAGGATGGGTGGTGCGAAGCGATGGGTCCTCGCCCCGATCGCCGTCCTGGCGGTGATCGCCGCGTCCTGCGGGGCCGGGGAACGCCCAGGGCCGGTGGAGCAGCCCGAGGCCGCCACCGTCGAGGTGGCCCTGAGCGAGTTCGCCATCTCGCCATCGGAGATCCCGGCGCCGCCTGGGGAGCGGCTCTCCGTGATCGTCACGAACGAGGGGAAGGCCCAGCACTCATTCGCGATCGAGGCCGCCGGTGAGCGGTACGAGACGCCGGTCCTCGATGCCGGCGGCTCCGCCACGCTGGAGATCCCACCGCTCGAGGCCGGGACCTACCGTGCCCTCTGCACGGTCCCCGGCCACGAGGCGGCCGGGATGGTCGGCGCCCTGGTCGTCGGGGAGGGCGCGTCGGGGGCGGCCGGCGGGGAGATGCACGCCTCCATGGGGGGAGGCATGACCGCGGAGGAGATGGCCCGGATGCACGAGGAGGGCGTCGCGGCGTTCCCGGCCGAGACGCAGGGCGTCGGCGGGCAGCCGCTGCGGCCGGTCATCGACGGCGGCGTCAAGGTGTTCGAGCTCACCGCGTGGGAGGTCGGGTGGGAGGTGGCGCCGGGCGTCACGCGGACCGCCTTCGCCTACGAGGGGCAGGTGCCGGGCCCGGAGATCCGGGTCCGCCCGGGCGACCGGGTCCGGTTCGTGCTCCACAACCAGCTCCCGCAACCGACCACGATCC
>DATLZP010000278.1:0-10277 GCA_035573935.1 Actinomycetota bacterium | reverse complement strand
CCGGACCTCGACCTCCTCCCGCCGGACGACCTGGGCCCGGTACGGGCGCCCGACGCGGTCCCGCTCTGCGTCCGGGCGGCCGGGGACCCCGGTGCCCCCGTCCTCCTCCTGGTCCACGGGTTCGGCCTGGACATGACGGTCTGGCATCCGCAGTGGGCCGCCCTTGCCGGCCGGTTCCGGTGCGTGCTGGTGGACCTCCGGGGGCACGGACGGAGCGGCGCCGCCCCGGACCTGTCGCTCCGGGCGATGGCCGACGACGTGGGGGCGGCCCTCGATGCCGCGGGGCCCGGCCCGGTGGTGGTGGTCGGGCACAGCATGGGCGCGATGGCCGTGATCGCGCTGGCCGGGGACCGGCCCGAGCTCTTCGGCCCCCGGGTGGTGGGGGTCGTGCTCATCGGCGCGGCCGCGGGGGACCTCCTGCGGGGGGCGATCGGTGGGCTCTCGGCCCTCCTCCGCCCGGCCTCGGTCCCCCAGGCCGTCCGGCGCCTGGATCGCCTCCGCCGGCACCTCCTGGCCAGCCGGGCGGACGTGGCGGCCCTGGTGGCCCGCCTCACCCAGTTCGGGCCGGACCCCCCGCGGTCCGCCGTCGAGCACGTCGTGGCCCTGGCGGCTCGGGCCCCGGCTCGCGTGTGGAGCGACGGCCTGTCCGGGCTCCTGGCGACCGACCTCCGTCCGGCCCTGGAGGGGGTCCGGGCCCCCGCCCTGGTGGTGGTCGGGGACCACGACCGCATCACGCCGGTCCGGGGGGCCGAGGCCCTGGCGGCGGGCCTGCCGGAGGCCCGACTGGAGGTGATCCCGGGGGCCGGGCACCTACCGATGCTGGAGCGGCCCGAGGCGGTGAACGCCCTCCTGTCCGCGTTCGCCGACCGGGCCCTGGGGGGGCGGGACCGGAAGGGCGGGAGGGCGGGGCGGTGATCACCGACGTCCCCGGGATCCGGGTCGGGCACTGGACCGACCGGTCGGGCATCACGGGCTGCACCGTCGTCCTCCCCCCGCCCGGCACCGTGGGATCCGGACAGGTCCGCGGCGGAGCTCCCGGGACCCGGGAGACGGATCTCCTGCGGCCGGGCATGCTGATCCGCGAGGTCCACGCCGTGCTCCTCACCGGGGGGAGCGCCTTCGGGCTTGCGGCGGCGGACGGGGTGATGCGGTTCCTCGAGGAACGGGGGGTCGGCTTCGACACGGGGGTGGCCCGGGTGCCGATCGTTCCAGGGGCCGTGATCTTCGACCTCGCCGTGGGCGACCCCGCCGCCCGCCCGGGTCCCGGGGCCGGCTACGCGGCCTGCGCCGCGGCCCGGAGCGGGCCGGTCGAGGAGGGGAGCGTGGGAGCCGGGACGGGGGCCACGGTGGCCAAGCTGCACGGGCCCCACCGCCAGGTGAAGGGCGGGGTGGGGAGCGTCTCGGAACGGCGGGGGGAGCTCGTCGTGGGAGCCCTGGCCGTCGTGAACGCCCTGGGGGAGGTCCTGGACGAGGAGGGGGCGGTGCTGGCCGGGGCCCGTCCGGGGGAAGACCGGGGGACCGAGCCCTGGCCCTGGGGGGGGCCGGACCGACCGGGCCCGCCGCCCGGCCGGAGCACCACCCTCGTCGTCGTGGCCACGAACGCCCGGCTGGGCAAGGAGGACGCCCACCGGCTGGCCGGGGCGGCCCACGGGGGCCTGGCGGCCGCGATCCGTCCGTCGCATACGATATGGGACGGCGACGCCGCGTTCACGCTGGCCACGGGGGCGGTGGACGCTGCGTGGGACGAGCTCGAGGAGATGGCGGGGCCCGCCGTGGCGGCCGCCGTCCGGCGCGGGGTCCGGGCGGCGGTCGGTGTGCCCGGGGCGCCCGGCCTGGGGGAGGCTCCATGAGGACGCTCGAGGAAGCAGCGCGCGAGGCGGCCACCTGCACCCGGTGCCGGCTGGCCCGGGGGAGGACCCAAGTCGTCTACGGCGTGGGGAACCCGCACGCGGACCTGATGTTCATCGGGGAGGCCCCGGGGTACCACGAGGATCGGCAGGGGGAACCGTTCGTGGGGGCCGCCGGCCAGCTGCTCACCCGGATGCTCGAGGGGATCGGGCTCCGTCGGGAGGACGTGTACATCGCGAACGTCCTCATGTGCCGGCCGCCGGGGAACCGGGATCCCCTCCCGGACGAGATCGAGGCGTGCACGCCCTGGCTGCTCGAGAAGATCGAGCTGATCCAGCCTCGGATCATCGTGACGCTCGGGAACTTCGCCACCCGGTTCCTCCTCGATCGGCCGGTCTCGATCAGCCGGGTGCGCGGACAACGGTTCCACTGGCGGGGGAAGGTCGTCATCCCCACGTTCCATCCCGCGGCGGTGCTCCACGGCGGGGGCGCCGCCTCGACGCAGATGGCCGCGCTCCGGGCCGACTTCGAGGAGATCCGGGCGGCGCTGGCGGAGCGTCGGGAGCCGGTCGAGGAGCAACTGGGCCTGTTCTGATGCGCGTGGAGCTCCGCGCGGCGAGGCCGGAAGACACCCGGGCCGTGGGCGAGGCGATCGCCGCCCTGCTCCGCCCGGGGGACACCGTCGCGCTCACCGGGGATCTGGGGGCGGGGAAGACCACGCTGGTCCAGGGGGCGGCCCGCGGCCTGGGCGTCCAGGACCACGTGGTCTCGCCCACGTTCACGCTGATGCGGGAGTACCGGGGGCGGGTCCCGGTGGTGCACGTGGACGTCTACCGCCTGGACCGGGTCCAGGACGTGCTCGACCTGGGCCTGGAGGAGGTGGTGGACGACGCCGTCGTCTTCGTCGAGTGGGGGGACCTGATCGAGGCCCTGCTGCCCCCGGAGCACCTCCAGGTGGAGCTCCGGGCCGGGGGGGACGACGTGCGGCGCCTGGTCGTCACCGCGACGGGCGGGACCTGGGCCGATCGGTGGGAGCGCCTGGTCGCGGCGGTCGGCCCTTGGGAGGTCGGGAGGGGGGCGGCGTGATCGTCCTGGCCATCGACACCTCCACCCCGGCCACGTCGGTGGCACTCGGCTCGGACGGCGCGATCCTGGGGGCGGCGAGCGTGGGCGGACGGGCCAGGCAGGAGACCGTGGCGGTCCTGGTGGATCGGCTGCTCGGCTGGACCGGGGTGGAGCTGGCCCAGGTGGGGGGGGTGGCCGTGGGGCTGGGGCCCGGCCTGTTCACGGGGCTCCGGGTGGGCGTGCAGACGGCCAAGACGCTGGCCCAGGTCCTCAAGGTCCCCATCGTCGGCATCACGTCGCTGGACGCGCTGGCCTACGGCGTCCGGTTCACGCCGCGGGCCATCGCCGCCGTGATCGACGCCCGGCGGGGGGAGGTCTTCTACGCCCTCTACGAGCCGGTCCCCGGGGGCGTGATGCGGACCGGCGGCTACGAGGTGGCCTCCCCCGAGCGCCTGGCCGCCGACCTGGAGGCCCTGGGCCGGGAGGTGCTGGCCGTGGGGGACGGGGCCCTCCGGTACCGGGGGGTCCTCGAGGGCGACGCGGAGAAGGTAGAGTTCGCCTCGCCCGCCTTCGCGCACCCCCGGGCGTCGGCGCTCGTGGAGCTGGCGGTCCCCCGGTTCCTCAGGGAGGAGCACGACCGGCTGCACGAGGTGGCCCCGTTCTACCTCAGGAGATCGGATGCGGAGATCGCTTGGGACGAGCGTCGAGGCGCCTAGGCTCGAGGTCACGAGGATGCGCCGGCGCCACCTCCGGGGCGTGATGGCGATCGAGCGGCAGGTGTATCCGCGGCCGTGGAGCCCCAACCTGTTCGTGTCTGAGATGGCCGACCTGACGAACCGCTGCTACCTCGTGGCCCGCCTGGACCGCCAGGTGGTCGGCTACGGGGGGCTGATCTGCTACGGGGAGGAGGCCCACGTCACGAACATCGCGGTGGATCCCCTCCACCACCGGCGGAAGATCGGGACCCGGTTGCTCCACGACCTGATCGTGGCGGCGATCGAGATGGGGGCGGAGGCCGTCTCGCTCGAGGTCCGGGTATCGAACTGGCCCGCCCAGCGCCTGTACGCGCGGTTCGGGTTCCGGCCGGTCGGGGTGCGGAAGAACTACTACCAGGAGATCAACGAGGACGCCCTGATCATGTGGCTCGACGAGATCCGGAGCCCGGCCTACGCGGCCCGCCTGGAGGCCCTGGCCGCCGCCCTGCCCGAGGGCGTCCGGCCCTGAGGAGGCCTCCGTGCTCGTCCTGGGGATCGAGACGTCGTGCGACGAGACGGCGGTGGCCATCCTGGAGGACACGTTCACGGTCCGCACGAACCTGCTGGCGCGCCAGACCGACCTCCATGAGCGGTTCGGCGGGGTCGTGCCCGAGCTCGCGGCCCGGGCCCACGTGGAGGCCCTGAACCCGCTCCTGGAGCGGGCGCTGGAGGAGGCGGGATGCGACTTCGGCGACCTCGACGGGGTGGCGGTCACGGTGGGCCCGGGCCTGGTCGGCGCCCTCCTGGTGGGGATGGCTGCGGCCAAGGCCGTCGCGTTGGCCACGGGCGCCCCGTTGATCGGTGTGAACCACCTGGAGGGGCACGTCTGGGCGAACTTCATCGAGCACGGCCCGCCGGAACCGCCGTACGTGTGCCTCGTCGTCTCGGGCGGGCACACGATGCTCCTGCACATGCCGGAGCCCCACCGCTACGAGGTCCTGGGCCAGACGCTCGACGACGCGGCCGGCGAGGCCTTCGACAAGGTGGCCCGGCTCCTGGGGCTGGGCTTCCCCGGTGGCCCGGCCCTGGACCGGCTGGCCCGCCGGGGGGACCCGGACGCGGTACGGTTCCCCCGGGCCATGGAGGCCTCTGGGGACCTCGACTTCTCGATGTCGGGGCTCAAGACCGCGGTGCTCCGGCACCTGCGGGCGGAGCGGGAGGCGGGCCGGGAGGTGGACCCGGCGGACCTGGCGGCCTCGTTCCAGGAGGCGGTGGTGGACGTGCAGGTGAAGAAGACGATCGCCGCGGCCCGAGCCAAGGGGGTGGGGACGATCCTCTTGGGCGGCGGGGTCGTGGCCAACTCCCGGCTCCGGGAACGGATCCGGGCGGAGGGGGCGGCGGCCGGGTTCCGGGTCCTCTACCCCTCGATCGAGCTCTGCACGGACAACGCCGCGATGATCGCCTGCGCCGGGTCCTCCCGCCTGGCCCGGGGGGAGCGGACCCCGCTCGACGTAGGCGCCGACCCGGGGCTGCCGCTCCCCGGGGTCGGGCGGTGAGGGGCCGGCCGTGACCACGGTCCTCGTCACGGGCGGGGCCGGGTTCATCGGCTCCCACCTCTGCGACCGGCTCCTGGCCGAGGGCCACCGCGTGGTCGCCGTGGACGATCTGGCCACCGGGCGGATCGCGAACCTGTCGGAGGCGCGGAGCTACGGGAACGCGTTCACGTTCTTCAACATGGACGTCCGAGCCGAGGGACTGCGGTCGCTCTTCGAGCGCCATCGACCGGAGGTCGTGATGCACCTCGCCGCGCAGTCCGGGGTCCGGCCCTCCCTCGAGGACCCGATCCACGACGCGAGCGTCAACGTGATGGGGTCGCTCAACGTGCTGGAGTGCGCGGTGGGGGTCGGGACCCGCAAGGTCGTGTACGCGGCCTCCGGGGGGACGATCTACGGCGACCCCCGGCGGGTCCCGGTGCGGGAGACGCAGGCGGGGAGCGCCCGGCCCACCTCCCCCTACGGGATCAGCAAGAAGGTGATGATCGACTACCTCGCCTACTACCAGCGGTACCGGGGGCTGGACGCGACGACGCTCCTCCTGGGCAACGTCTACGGCCCTCGCCAGGACCCGCACGGCGAGGCGGGGGTCGTGGCCATCTTCGCCTCGAAGATGCTGGCCGGGGAGCGGCCCATGATCTACGGCGACGGGAACCAGACGCGTGACTACGTCTTCATCGACGACACGGTCCACGCCTTCGTCCTGGCGATGGACCGGGGATCCGGGCGGACCGTGAACGTGGGGACCGGCCTGGAGACCTCGGTGAACGGGCTGTTCCGGATGCTGGCCGGGATCGCCGGCTACGGGGGAGAGCCCGGCTTCGGCCCCCTCCCCCCCGGCGAGGTCCGCAGGATCGCGCTCGATCCCTCCCTGGCCGCCGAGATCCTGGGGTGGCGTCCCTGGACCCACCTGGAGGACGGCCTGTCCGAGACCGTCGCCTACCTCAAGGGGATCTGACCGGGTCCTCCTCCCGGGTCCCGGTCCCCCCCGGCTCCCTCATCTCGGACCCCTGCCCCTCGGTGCGGAGGGCCGTGCGGATGCGCTCGATCAGCTCGGCCGGGCGCATCCCCATCGCGGTGGCCAGGACCTCCAGGTCCCCGGTGCGGAGCGTCACGGCCTCCCCGCGGGGCTCCTTCCGCAGGGCCATGACCTCCTCCACGAACCCGGCCACGATCCGCCGTTCTGGCTCCTGGAGGGCCTCCAGACGGGTCAGGTCGATTACGGCGGGAGGTCGACCCTCCAGCTCCCGGAGAACGTCCGCCAGGAGGCGCTCCGGGCGCACATCGTAGAGCCGGGCCAGCTCGACGAAGCGTTCCAGGGAGATGGCCCGCTCCCCCCGCTCGTATCCCGCGATCGACGTGGGCCGGAACCGACCGCCCGAGCGCTCGGCGGCGCTGCGGAGGGTGAGGCCCCGGGCCTTCCGCGCCGCCCGCAGGGCCCTCCCGACCTCCGTCCGCAAGCGATCCATCATCATCGTCGCGCCTCCAGGCCGGCCTCGGGGGGGGCAGGGAGCAGCCGGTGGAGTGTACCCACCGCGTCCTGCCCGTTCCAGTAGCGGCCGTGCGTATCCTGGTGGCTCGATCCGTCTACGCTGCCCGGCCGAGCCGGCACCGGGTATCCCCGCAGGTCAGGGCGGGTTGCGTCGCTGGTCATAGGCCGAACGGACTAAGGAAGTCGGACAAAAACGGGGCTTCTCGGCCGTCACCCATTTACACGACGCGCTACGCGTCCTATGCTGCGGGTCGGACCTCGCGGGGAAGGGTAAGGACCTCACTCGATGGGCAGCTCCGTCCAGACGATGCGCTCCATGGCGTCCGCCTTGCGGGCGGGCTCCGACCCCGAGGCGCCGCACACCGTCGCCGGGTTGTTCGCCGCCGCCGCCCGGGGGATCCGTGGGGCCCTGGGGACGGACCGGGCCCGGGTGTCGGTGTCGTTGCCGGACGCCGCGGCCAGGCTCCGGACCGTCTGGGCGGAGCCGGACGGAGGGGACCGGGGACGCCTCCGGGCCACCCGGCGCATGGCGTTCGTGACCAGGACCTCCCAGCGCGTGGTGCTCACCTCCGGGCGAGGCGCGGTCGTCGCGTTCCTCCCGCTCCTGGAGGGGGACGACGCCATCGGGGTCCTGGAGGTCTCGGTCCCCGAGCCGGTCCCCGTGCACCGCTGGCCGGCGGTGGAGGCCATCGGGGACCAGCTCGCCGTCGCCCTCCGCGGCCTGCTCGTCCGCCGGCGCCTGGAGCGGCGGGTCACCGGGCTCGAGGAGCTGGTCTCGCTCTCCGGTCGCCTCCTGGCCGCGACGAGCGACGAGGGGATCGTGCGGGCCGCGGCGCGGTTCGTCTTCGCCCGTCGGGGCGGGCCGGTCGCCGTCTGGATGGGGCACGACGCTGCCGCCCGTCTCCGGTTCGCGTTCGCGTTGGGCCTCGCCCCGCGGGCCGAACGGCGGCTGGAGGAGGAGCTCCGCCAGGTGGGGGCGTGGTCCCGGACCGGGGCCGACGAACGGGAGCGCCTCCTCCGGCGGTACGCCCGGATCGCCGGATGCCAGGCCGAGGCGGTGGACGGTGGCCGGGCCCTGCTCCTCGCCCCCCGCCCCCCGGCCGATGGGGAGCTGCCCGAGCTCGGACCCCTCGTGCGGGCGGCGCTCGGACGGCGGCGCCCCACGGTGCGGGCCGGCGTCGATGGGGAACGGGAGGTCGGGATGGCCTGGGCCGGGCACGAGCTCCGGCGCCCCCTGATCGGGGTCCGGGCGGTGCTCGAGTTCCTCCTCCGGGAGGAGACCGACGAGGGGCGTCGGTGGATGCTCACCCGCTCGGTGGGGGAGCTGCAGCGTCTGGCCGATCTCACCGACGGGCTGCTCCGGTGGACGACCGCCGAGGCCCCCCTGGAGCGTCGGCCGGTCGACCTGTCACAGGTCGTGCGCCGGTCCGTGGCATCCTGCGGGTTCGAGACCGGTCAGGAGGGCCGGATCGACCTCCGGACCGACGGGCCCGTGCCGCTCGACGCCGATCCCGAGCAGCTGGGGGTGGCCATCGCCAACCTCATCCGGAACGCGCTCGCGTACTCCCCGGACGGGTCGCCGGTGACGGTCCGGGTGGACCGGCGCGACGGTCACGCGCAGGTCCTGGTGCGGGACCGGGGACCCGGGGTCCCCCGGGACGAGGAGGGATCGATCTTCCAGCCGTTCGTCCGGGGGGTGGGGGGCGCCGCCCGCCCGGGGACCGGGCTGGGCCTGTTCATCGCCAAGACGATCGTGGAGGCGCACGGCGGTCGGATCGGGATGGACACGGCACGCAGGGGAGCGACGTTCTGGATCGAGCTGCCCGTGGGGTCGTCGTGAGCGCGCGGGCGCTGATCGTCGACGACCACGTCCTGTTCGCCGAGGCCCTCAAGCCGACCCTGGAGGCCGGCGGGGTGCACGTCGTGGGGGTGGCCACGACCGGGGAGGAGGGCCTGCGGGCCACCGACGCGCTCCGCCCCGAGCTCGTGCTGCTGGACCTGGGGCTGCCCGATCGGAGCGGGCTCGAGGTGGGTCGGGCGATCGTGGAGGAGCACCCCGAGACCAAGGTCCTGGCGGTGACCGCGCTGGAGGATCCCCGGGCCGTGCAGGACGCCCTTCGAGCCGGGTTCCAGGGCTACCTGACGAAGGACATGCCCACGGCCAGGTTCGTCCAGGGCGTCTCGGCGGCCCTGGCCGGCGAGGTCGTGTTCCCCCGCCGGCTGGCCTCCCGGGTCCGCGGTTCCCGGAGCCCGGAGGAGGAGAACGCGGCCCTGCTGGCGAGCCAGCTCACCCCTCGGGAGCGGGAGGTGCTGGCGCTCCTGGTGGAGGGGGCGAACGGACAGGAGATCGCCAGGCGGCTCTCGATCAGCACCAACACGGTCCGGACCCACGTGCAGAGCATCCTCACGAAGCTGCAGGTGCACTCCAGGCTGGAGGCCGCGGTGTTCGCCTCGAGGCACCGGCTGCTTGGCTGATCGCGGCGCCCCGTCCGGTACGTCGAACGGGGTACCTGGAGCCCTGCACCTGCGGTACGCCAACTGCGCCGTTCGGGGCTTCTCGACGTGCGCGATCCGGAACCAAGGTGGTGCTCGATGCCGCCCGGCATGACCTTCGTCCGGAGAGACGCCTCGATCCGGCTGTACGGGTTCCAGACGTGGGACTCGCTGCTGCCGTGGGACCCGCTGGCTCGGGACCTCCCCGAGCGGGTGGCGCCTCTCCTCGACCGTGGGTTCCTCGAGGAGTGGGCCCACGGTCGGCCGGAGCCGGACGCCGTGGTCGTGATCCCGGAGGCCGAGGAGCCGGGGAACCGGGACGGCCGGAAGGGGTCGAGGACCAGGGAGGACCCGGAGCGGCGGCTGCGTGCGACGAAGGCCCGGGCGGAGGCGGCCCAGGAGCAGCTGGCCGCGGCCGAGGCGGAGCTCCGGGCCATCGAGCAGCGGCGCCAGGGGCTCGAGCTCTGGGCCAGGAACGCCGAGGACGAGCTGGAGGTCCTGGAAGGTCGGGTGTCCGTGGCCGCGGCCGATGCCCGGGCCCAGGAGGAGCAGCTGGCCCGCCTGAAGGCGGAGCTGGAGGAGGCCCGCCGTGCCGTGCTGCTCGCCGACACCGACGCTCGCGGCGCCCGCCGTGGGATCCAGGCCGTGGGCGGCTCGATGCGGGTGGCGCAGGCCATGAAGCGCCTCCGCCGGACGGAGGAGCGGTACCGGGCCCAGGAGGAGGTGACCGGGGCCGCCCGCCGCAGGGAGCAGGAGCTCAGGGAGGAGATCGCGGCCAAGGGCTCGGCGCTGGAACGGGCCCTGGAGAAGGCCGGGCGGGCCAGCCAGGACGAGATCGCGATCCGCAAGCGCGTGAGCGACGCCCGCCGCCGGGCGGCCCGGGCCACGCTCACCCTCTCCAACCTCACGCGAGAGCTCGAGGAGCGGGCATCGAGCCAGGCGGAGGCGGAGGTCCCGGAGCCCCCGGCGTCGCTCCCGGTCCGACCCGAGGACGCGGAGCGGCTCCTGCGGGAGGCGAAGGCGGCGCTCGCCGCCGCGGAGGCCGAGATGCGGGCCGCCGGGCAGCTCGTCCGGGCCGCCCAGCAGGAGCAGGAACCGGCTCAGCGGGCGATGCTCGAGGCGGAGGACGCC
>DATLZP010000277.1:0-4862 GCA_035573935.1 Actinomycetota bacterium | reverse complement strand
GGAGCGGGCGTTCCTGGCCGAGGTGGCCCGGGCCCTCGGCCCGGCCCGGTTGGCCGGGGCGACCGCCGCCCCCGACCTCCGCCGGCTCGGCGCCGCCCGGCTCCTGGCGGAGGAGGGGAGCCGCCAGGCACTCGAGGCCCTGGCCGCCCTGTCCGGGGATGGCACCGAGGCCGTCCGCGAGCTGGCCACGGCGGCCCGGGCCCGGGTGGAGCAGCTGGAGCGGGCCGAGCGTCCCCAGGCCCCTCCCCCGCTCGAGGTGGGCCCCGAGCCCGATCGGCTCACCGCCCTGGCCGGGGAGCTGGCTGACCCCGACGCCGCCGTGCGCCAGCGGGCCCGCCAGGCGCTCTCCGCCCTGGAACGGGGGACGGTGGTGGAGTGGGTGCGGACCGGGATCCGCTCCCAGGACGACGACCTCTCCGTGCTGGCGGCGGGGGTGGCGGAGCACCTCGGGCTCGCCGAGGTGGGGAACGAGCTGCTGGAGCGGGCCCTGGGGGTGGCCGGCGAGGCGCGCCGGCCCTACGTCCGCGCCCTGGAGGCCCTGATGGCGACGGGGGGTGAGGAGGTCTCGGCCATCCTGGGACGCGTGCCCCCGGAGCGCCGGCCGGATGCCGTCCGGTTCCTGTGGGACGCGACCGGGGGGGCCGCCCTCCCCGTCCTCCGGTCGGGCCTGGTGGACCCGAGCCCCGAGGTCCGGATCGCGGTGCTGGACGTGCTGCGCGGGACGGGGGACGCCGAGGCGATCCGAGCCGCGGAGACCGCGCTGGGGGCCGATTCCTCCCCCGCCGTCCGGGCCGCCGCGGTCCGGGTGCTCGCCGCGGCGCCGGCCGAGCAGCGGATGGCCTGCCTCTCCCGATCGCTCCTCGACCCGGACGCGTCGGTCCGGGCCACGGCCGTGGAGCTCCTCCCCGAGGGGCTCGGGCGGACGGCGGCGGAGATCCTCCTGCGGGCCCTGTCCGACCTCGACGAGGGCGTGCGGCGGGCCGTGCTCCGCCACGTGGCGGCGTTCCCGGAGGAGGACCTTCCGCTCGTGTGGCAGGCGTTCCGCTCGGCCCCCGAGGAGCAGCGGGAACAGATGCTGGCCGTGCTGGAACGGACCGCGCCGGAGCGCCTGGCCCGCCTGGCCACGCTCAACCTGGCCGCCGCGGATCCCGAGGACCGGGTCCTCGCCGTGCGGCTGCTGGCCCGGGTGGCGACGCGGGAGGCCGTGGGGGCGGCGATCCAGGCCCTGCAGGACGTGAGCGCGGACGTGCGCCGGGCGGCCGCCGATACCCTCGGCGCCCAGCGGAGCCCCCAGGCCGTGCCCGCCCTGGGCCGGGCCCTGGCCGACCCCGACGTGGAGGTCCGGCTCGGCGCCGTGCGGGCCCTGGGCGTGATCGACGACGAGGCGGTCCTGGGCTACCTGGTGACCGCCCTCCGCGACCCCGCGCCTCCGGTCCGGGAGACCGCGAGCCAGGTCCTCACCGAGTGGAGCTCCCCGGCCGTGGCCAAGCGGCTGGCCGACGTGCTCGAGCACCCCGAGCTCCGGGGGCAGGCCCGGGACCTCCTGGTGAAGATGGGGCCCTCCGCCGTGGAGCTCTTGGTCGACGTCCTGCTGCAGGCCTCGCCCGCCGTCCGCCCCGAGGTCGGCCGGCTCCTCGAGCAGATCGCGGGCCGGGAGCGCTTCCAGGAGCGGCTGGCCTCGATCGACCCCGACCAGCGGCTCCGCTCGCTCCAGGCCCTGGCCGCGATCGGCGGTCCCGACACCGTGGACCTGCTTCTCCGGGGCCTCTCGGACCCCGACGAGCGGGTCCGGATCCGGGCCGCGGCGCTCCTCGGGGACCTGGGAGACGCCCGGGCCGTGGAGCCCCTGCGCCGGAGCTTCCTGTCCGACCCCGTCCCGGAGGTCGTGGCGGCGGCCGAGGCGGCGTTGGCCCGGCTCCGGGACGGGGACCGGGGCTGAGCCCGATCAGCCCGGCGGTCGGAACTCCTCGAAGAACCGGCTCGCCGTCGGCCCCCGCTGCCCCTGGTACTTGCCGCGGGCCCCGTAGGGGACCTCGGCGGCCGAGGAGAGCCGGAAGAACGAGATCTGGCCGATCTTCATCCCGGGGTAGATCGTGATCGGCAGGTTCGCCACGTTCGAGAGCTCGAGCGTGAGGAAGCCGTCCCAGCCCGGGTCCACGTAGCCCGCGGTGGAGTGGATCAGCAGGCCGAGCCGCCCCAGCGACGACTTCCCCTCCAGCCGGGCCACCAGGTCGTCCGGGAGCGCGACCCGCTCCAGCGTGGCGCCCAGGACGAACTCGCCTGGGTGGAGGATGAAGGCCTCGCCCTCCGGCACCTCCACGAGCTCCGTGAGGTCCGGCATGTCGCGGCGGACGTCGATGTAGGGGTAGCGGGAGTTGGCGAAGACGCGGAACGCCCGGTCCACGTGGAGGTCCACCGAGGAGGGCTGGACACAGGACGGATCGAACGGGTCGATCACGATGCGCCCGGCCTCGATCTCCTCCCGGATCGAGCGGTCCGACAGGATCATCCGCCGCGATGCTACCCGGTCCGGCTCAGGCCTCGGGCGCTGGGGCCGCGTTCGAGACCTCGATCCAGCGGTCCAGGACCCGCCGGGCCTCCCCGGAGTCGATCGCCGCGGCGGCCAGCCCGATCCCCTCCTCGATCGACGCCGCCTTCCCCGCGACCTCCAGGGCCATCCCCGCGTTCAGGAGCACCAGGTCCCGGCGGGGCCCGGCCTCGCCCCCCAGGATCGATCGGGCGATGGCCGCGTTCTCCTCCACGTCCCCGCCCCGGAGGTCGTCCGGGTCCGCCCGGGGGATCCCCAGGTCCGAGGGGTCGAGCACCGACTCCTCGACCCGGCCCTCCCGGACGTCGTGGACCGTGGAGGGGCCGGTCGTGGTGAGCTCGTCGATCCCGTCGTGTCCGCGCACCACCTTGGCCCGGACCCCTCGGCGGGCCAGCACCCGGGCCACGAGCGGGAGCATCCGGGGGTCGGACACGCCGACCACCTGGGCGGTGGGACGGGTGGGGTTCGTGAGCGGACCCAGGAAGTTGAACACCGTCGGGATCCGGAGCTCGCGGCGGACCGGCGCGGCGTGGGCAGCCGCCGGGTGGAAGACCGGGGCGAACATGAACCCGATCCCCGCCTCGGCCAGGCAGCGCTCCACCCCCTCCGGCCCCAGGTCGATCCGGACCCCCAGGGCCTCCAGGACGTCGGCCGATCCGCAGCGGGAGGAGGCGGCCCGGTTCCCGTGCTTGGCCACCACGGCCCCGGCCCCGGCCGCGACGATCGCGGCGAGCGTGGAGACGTTGAAGGTCCCGGCCCGGTCCCCACCGGTTCCGCACGTGTCCAGGACGTCGACCGGGGGGCGGATCGGCATGGCCAGCTCGAGCGCCGTGGCGGCCAGGCCGTCCAGCTCGTCCACGGTCTCCCCCTTGGCCCGCAGGGCGGTGAGGAAGGCGGCCACCTGCGCCGGCGTGGCCAGGCCGCCCATGATGGCCCGCATCGCCGCGGCCGCCTCGTCCACCGCGAGCGACTCCCCGGCCACGAGCCGGCCGAGGACGTGGGGCCAGAACCCGGGGTCGCGCTCGTCCATCTCGGAGGCGAACGCTAACAGGTCGGCCGGGACGACACGGGGGCGGGGTGCGCGGCGTCCCCCGGGACGGCTAGACTCTGGGGCGGGCGGCCTCCGGGTCGCTCGTGCGGGTGTAGTTCAATGGTAGAACGCGAGCTTCCCAAGCTCGAGGCGGGGGTTCGATTCCCCTCACCCGCTCGCTGACGGGCCGGCCCCTCGGGGGGCGTCCCCGAGGCGGCCAGCCCGGCCCAGCACGGTGGGAGCCGTCGGGCAGAGGTCGGCCAGGGGACAGCGCTCGCAGTGGGGCCGGCCGGCCCTGCAGATCTCCCGGCCCAGCCGGATCAGCCCCACGTGGAGCTCGACCTTGAGCTCCGGCGGGACGAGCTCCTCGAGCACCCGGTGGGCCGCCTCCGCCGAAGCGCGGGGCGGGACGAGGCCCAGGCGCCCGACCACCCGGTGGACGTGCGTGTCCACGGGAAGGGCGGGCCGTCCGAGCGAGAACGCCAGCACGATGGCGACCGTCTTCGGACCGACCCCGGGGAGCGAGCGCAGGTAGCCCGTCACCTCCGCGTCCGCCGCGCGGTGCATCCACGACAGGTCGAGCCTCCCCTGGCGTCGCCGGATCTCGCGGAGGACGGCGAGGATCCGCGGCGCCTTCACGTTCGCCAGCCCGCCCACCCGGATGGCCCGGGCCACCTCCGCCGGGCGGGCCGCCGCCAGCGCCTCCCACGTCGGGAAGCGCTCCCGGAGCGCCGCGTAGGCCCGGCCGCTGTTCGCGTCGCTCGTGTTCTGGGACAGGATCGTGAAGACCAGTTCCTCCAGCGGGTCGGTCCGCCGGGGCGGCCGGAGCGGGCCGAAGCGCCGGAGGAGCCGGCGATGGATGGCCCGGACCCGGCGCCGGGAGGAGGTGGGAGCGGCCACGTCGGCCGCAGCCTACGGGGCGCCCGAGGGGGGCGGCCACCGCCGGGTGGGCCTCACGGCTCGCCCGGGAAGTGGTTCCGGAACTGCGTGAGCTCGGGCAGGAACGTGAGCGGCACGGTGCCGGTCGGGCCGTTGCGGTGCTTGGCCACGATGATGTCGGCCAGGCCCTTCTTCGCCGGATCGGTGTCGTCGCGGTGGATGAACATCACGACGTCGCTGTCCTGCTCGATGGCCCCCGATTCCCGCAGGTCGGAGAGCTGCGGGCGCTTGTCCTGGCGGCGCTCGGGATCCCGGTTCAGCTGGGAGACGGCCACCACGGGGATGTCCAGCTCCTTGGCCAGGAGCTTCAGGCTCCGGCTGATCTCGGCGATCTCCTGCTGGCGG